>JAEUSC010000387.1 GCA_016789035.1 Candidatus Omnitrophota bacterium | reverse complement strand
ACCCTATACATGCCTAACTTACGGTCAAACAACTGGCTTTTCTTAACAGCCTGATAAATTTTCTTAGCTTCAGAAGATTGACCCACACGCAACGCATGCACAAATCCTTCCAAGAATATGGGAAGATCATAACGCTTGAATGTCAGAGGTCTCACCCGTTGTGTTCCATCCGAATGCTTACTGTCCAAAGTTTCATAATCAGTAACTTCATGATAAAAATATGTTGGAAAAATGTCTTTACCATTTCTAGCGTTTTCCAAGGCCTGATTTGCTTTAGCCACAACCAAATTCAAAAATTTCTTAATCTCATGCCACTGGATGGCCCGCTCCTCTCCTGCGATTCCGAGACGGATGTGGGCGCGATAAGATTCCTTCACATCATTGGATTTTTTCCAATAGTTTAAAGCGTCTTTGGACGTGACCAGCACATCGGTCAAGCCGTGAATAAAGTCGGCCAACTCGACAAAGACTTCAACGGATGAATCATCTGAGCAGTTTAACTGCTCAGATGAATTCAAAACAAATTGAGCATAACGCTTGAGCTCAAAGGTCTCTGAAATCGAAGAACCCAAAAGACCGGGGAGACCATTTAAAGCGTCATACCAATTCGGCTTTTCCGCCTCCATTTCAATTCCAATACCGCTGGGGTCAATCGTAGCCGCCTTATTAGCGATCAGACATAACAACTTTACGATCAATGTCGTGTGATAGACTTCACCCTGACCGCTTTTTGTCCGGAGTTTAAAGCCCTTTTGCTTGGCATGGGTTTCCCCTTCTTTTTCAACGACCGAATGATATTGCCTCACTCCGTATTTAGTATGGACATAGCGCTGATCACGCGGCAGAACATAATGATTGTTAAAGAAGAATCCAAAGACCTTCTTATCCAATAAAAGTTCCTTTAACCGTTCCGGATAGACGGCCAAATAACTTTCCAACAGATCAATATTATAGGTCCAATGATCGCTCCAGAACCCTTCTCCATGATCAGCCAGTTCCTGTTTTTGACAGAAGCCAAGGACTTCTGTGGCAAATTCAACCGGTGAACAAGAAAGTTTCAATTCGTATTGATAAAGCGCCTTGAACAAATCTCCTGGCATAAACCCCTTGAGCATCAATTCCTTAAGCTTGTTACGATTTTCCCCTTGAACATATTTTTCGATCAATTGTCCTGCCGTACTGTCGTCATGGATGGAAAACATCAGCCCTTTAACAACCAACGGATTATAACCGTCGGCCTGCTGAAGGCTAAAAAAGTTGACCACAGCCGTATCTTGGACATCTTGATTAAACCAAACATCATTGCGGCGGTTCTGATTTACGTCACGAAAATTTCCATTTCCTTGGGATAAATACGTTGGGGCCAGCGTAAAGAAATTGTAATCTCTTTCAGGGTCGCCATGCTTACGACTATAAACATTAAATGCAACAGGGCCGGACGCCGTTTGTAATGAAATTGGCAAACCTCCACGCAATACGTTGTCTAAAAAAGTCTGCCCGCAGTATTGGTTAAATTCGCTGGATGAGCTATGTGTGAAGCACATTTGCTTGATCTCTTCAATCAATAAACGGTTCTGATTCATTTTCTCATCAATAAAGGATTTCTTGGATGCACGGCCTACAATGCGGTTCAACTGGGCCATATCATGTGCAAAACCAATCATCGATATGATTTCTTTGGAGGATTTAGATTTCAACGCGAACTGTCCGTAACTAAATGCGGACGGAGTTCGATTACTACTAAATTGTTCTTTCGGAATCTGAAAGATTCCAGGCACGAAAAACTTCTCAGGAACCAAAAAATCGGTGGATTGACCGAAAACAACAGCAGGATCAATGATCGGTTGCAGTAAATTGTTGGCAGGACGGGCAGCATCAAAGGAAAAATAAAAATTCCCTTCATTAATGTGTGTAACCTGTGGAGTATCAGCAACCTCCACATTTAACTGATAGTAAG
>JAEUSC010000364.1 GCA_016789035.1 Candidatus Omnitrophota bacterium | reverse complement strand
ATGAAAAAACAATAGGAGAGGGCAAAGGGAAATACCGACCGAATTTATTCAAATTTAAAATTTTTTTGAATATCAGCTGAAGTTATGAAAACCAAAACGATATTTGTTTGTCAAACATGCGGCGCGCAATCCCCACGGTGGGTGGGGCGGTGTCAGGAGTGCGACAGCTGGAATTCGTATGTCGAGGAAAGCGTGGCTGTGGCCTCATCGTCGGCCAGCGCAGTGAGAAATCCTATTCGTACCAACGAATCGCCAGTCTTGTTACGTTCCATTACTGCCGATGAAGAAAAAAGGATTGTGACAAGTATTTTGGAGTTTGACCGCGTCATGGGCGGAGGTATTGTTCCGGGCTCGGTAACGCTCATCGGCGGCGACCCGGGAATTGGCAAATCCACATTATCCATGCAGGTATGCTGTTCGCTAGCGCAGTCAGGTCATCGTGTGCTTTACGTCAGCGGTGAGGAATCTGTCAAACAGACCAAGATGCGGGCAGACAGAATTTCCAAGAAGATTGGGGATTCGCTTTTTATCGTCAATCAAATCGATGTGAACATGATCATCGATCACATCAATGAATTAAAACCCACCTGTGTGATTGTTGACTCGATCCAGGTTGTGAATTTGCCGGGATTGACCTCAAGCCCGGGAAGCGTAAGCCAGGTGCGTGAATCAGCGTCCATCCTGACGCAGGTGGCCAAAGCGCAGGGCATTGCCCTTTTTTTAATCGGACATGTCACCAAAGAAGGAACTCTGGCTGGACCGCGTGTTTTGGAACACATCGTAGATACAGTCCTTTATTTTGAGGGGGAGCGCTATTCTATCTATCGCATCCTTCGCACCATTAAAAACCGGTTTGGGTCTACTAATGAGATTGGTGTTTTTGAGATGACCTCATCGGGTTTGAGTGAAGTGGTGAATCCCTCAGAAATGTTTCTTTCGGAGCGGCCGAAGAACGCATCGGGCTCCGTCGTTGTTCCCATTATGGAAGGAACGCGTCCGTTTCTGGTTGAAATCCAGGGATTGGTCAGCCGTTCGGCTTTTGGAATGGTGCGGCACAAAGCCCAGGGGTTTGATGCCAATCGGTTGGCCCTTTTAGTTGCAGTTTTGGAAAATCGATTAGGTCTGAATTTGCAGGACAAGGATGTGTTTCTGAATGTTGTTGGAGGGGTGAAAGCTGTTGACCCTGCGGCTGACCTTCCGGTTGTGATCGCGGTTGCCACTGCGTTATTAAATAAAGCCGTGGCCTTTGATACGGTTGTTTTTGGCGAAGTGGGATTGTCCTCCGAGGTCCGCAGTGTCAGCCAGGTGGTGGCGCGCATTAATGAGGCCGAGCGATTGGGATTTAAAAGATGTATCTTGCCCAAAAATAATTTGAAATCAAAAGACATTCGGACCAAAACCATGGAGCTGGTCGGTGTTTTAACCGTCAGAGAAGCTTTGGATGCGCTATAAAATTGAAGGGGAAGTATAGCCTCCCTTAAAACATATCATTCAAGAGGAGTAAACATGACGTTATTATTTATCCGTATTTTTTTCACGATTCTATGCGTGGTTGTGGGATCGCAGGTTGGGGAAATTATTCACGATACAACCATGGGGATTATTTTTGGACTTTTGGTCGCCTCTTTCTTGATTGCGGTCGAATCCACATTTCGTAAGGTCTCGGTGAGGGGGCTTTCCAGCATGGTCTTTGGTCTGCTGTTGGGCGTTGTGATGGCCAAGCTGATTGCGGACATTCTTTCGCTGTTGCCATTGGGCGATGTCTTTTTGCCGATTGCCCGCGTTGTCCTAACCGTTTCTTTTTCTTATCTTGGTGCTGTCATGGCCCTGCGCGGCAAAGACGAATTTAATATCATCATTCCGTATGTGCGCTTTCGAAGGCAGGATCTTAAAGAAGGGATCATTGTACTTGATACGAGTGCCATCATTGATGGGCGCATCGTTGATATTCACAAGAGCGGATTTTTGGCCGGACGCCTGGTGGCCCCACGATTTGTTCTGCATGAGCTTCAGCGTTTGGCGGACTCTCAGGATGATATCAAACGTGAACGCGGCCGTCGGGGGCTTGAAATTCTAAGGACAATGCAGAAAGATGCGACGGTCGATATCCGCGTGCATGAAGATGAAATGACAGGGCCGGATCCTGTCGACGTAAAACTCGTGCGCTTGGCAAAGATTTTAGACGGACGTTTATGCACTACCGATTTTAATCTCAGCCGTATGGCTACCATCCAGGATGTCGGGGTGTTGAATATTCACGATTTGGTCAATGCCGTCAAGACGGTTGTTTTTCCTGGTGAAGAGATGGAAGTGCGGTTGCTGAAAGAGGGAAAGGAACCCAGTCAGGCCGTTGGTTATCTGGAGGACGGCACGATGGTGGTTGTCAGTGAGGGGAAAAAATATATCGGCCAGATGTCTAAAGTTTATGTCACGTCTGTTTTGCAGACACAAGCGGGCCGAATGATTTTTGCAAAGGTGGCTGAGCAATCGGTATGAAAGTCCAAGTTATTGTTGTTGCGGCCGGAGTTGGCACACGATTAAAAGCCTCTAAGCCGAAGGCGTTGGTTTTGTTAAACGGTAAGCCGTTGGTTTGGTATTCTCTGTCAGTATTTGAGCGGTGTAAGGACATCACCAGCGTGATTGTTGTGGGCCATCGGGATTATCTCAAAGATTTTCAGAAAATCATTCAAAAGGCAGGGTTTAAGAAAGTGCATGCAGTTACTCCGGGCGGCGAAACCAGGGCCGATTCGGTGGCCTGCGGTCTGCGGTGTGTTGAGAAAGACACTCAGGTTGTGATGGTTCATGATGCGGCGCGTCCGTTTGTCTCATCCCCCATGATTAGCGATTCTCTCAAAGCTATGCAACGGCATGAAGCCGCCATTATTGCCGTTCCGGTTAAGGCGACAATCAAGAAGGCGGACCCCAAGAATCTTTTCGTGACGGAAACTCTAATGCGTGATACGCTTTGGGAAGTTCAAACGCCGCAAACATTCCGGCGAAACCTTCTGGATAGAGCCCATAAAGATAAAGACAAATTATGCTGTGCTCCAACCGATGACGCGATGCTGGTTGAGAAGATGGGCGTCAAAGTCAAAATTGTCATGGGCGATTATAAGAATATTAAGATTACCACGGCTGAGGATATAGCATTGGCAAAGTTGTGGCTCACCAAATAGGACTTAACATGTTGACATATCGATCAGGAATTGGGTATGATGTGCACCGGTTTTCACCCGGACGCCCGCTTTTTTTAGGCGGAATTGAAATTCCTTATCCTTTAGGGTTGGATGGACATTCCGATGCCGATGTGATTTTGCATGCCATTTGCGATGCCGTTTTAGGGGCCGCAGGCCAGGGAGATATAGGAGAGCATTTTCCCCCGGGGGATCCGCAGT
>JAEUSC010000361.1 GCA_016789035.1 Candidatus Omnitrophota bacterium | reverse complement strand
TTTACTCCGCAATCACAAAAAGAGGTTGTCTAAAATGTCGAGTGAAATGATTCCATATACAGTCGATGAGAGGCCGGATACGGGTTTGTATAATGCTAAGTTTGGAATTTGGCTATTTCTAGCCTCGGAAGTCATGTTGTTTGGTTCATTGATTTCATCATATATCATATTAAGGACTGGTTCCGCATCCTGGCCGGTGGGCTCCACGATTCTCAATGTGCCCATGGCCACGATTAATACTATGATTTTGATTTCTTCAAGTATTTCAATTGTGTATGCCTGGGCTTCTTTAAAAAATAATGATTTAAAGAAATTCCGTTTATATATGTTTCTGACAATCCTAGCCGGCATCGTTTTTTTGTGTGTCAAGGGTGTTGAATATTCAACGAAGTTTCATCACGGGCTGTTTCCATCGACAAATACTTTCTTAGGTATCTATTTTACGATGACCGGGGCTCACGCTCTTCACTTGGTGGGGGGAATTGTTGTTAATATATATATGTTTTTAACCAGCGGCATTAAATTTAAGGAAAACCCACAGAGGTTCACAAACCGTATTGAAATTGCCGGGCTTTATTGGCATTTTGTTGATTTGGTATGGATCTTTCTGTTTCCATTGCTTTATTTATCCTAGTACCGTAACGGACTCGTTTTGTATGCCGGTTCAACAGGTAAAAAAATAATCATACAAAGACAAGATGTCCTGGTCTTACCCGGAGGGTTATGAATCAAGCCGATCATGTTTCGAATGATGTAAGAACTTGTCTTACCGTTTTTCCGATTCTGGCATTATTAATTCTGATTACTGTTTTTGTACATCAGGCTCATCTGCCGTACAAAGTCCAACTGATTATTGAAATCATCAAGGCATTTATAGCCGGTGGTTATTTTATTCATTTGATTGCAAACCGTCGAGATATCAATGCGACTTGGATTATGACCATTGTTTTTGTGGCAGCGCTTCTTTTCCTACCCATTGCTAACGCGCTTAATCATATCAATGGATCCACCGACACGTCTAGACCGCTTCAGTTGGAAAAGTTAAAGGAGCAGCCCGAAGGTGAGCACCACAATGTCCATTAAGGCATTTCATATCTTCTTTATTATTTGTGCGGTCATTATTAGTCTCCTTTTTGCAGTTTGGGCGATAACCAAAGGTGACAACAGCGCCAGTTCGTCATATTTTTTTGCCGGCTGTCTTTCCTTTGGCATTGCCTTAGGATTGGGTTGTTACGGCGTCTTCTTTATCCGAAAAGCTAAACTATCATGATCAGATTTTTGATCCAGATTTTTATTTTGTTATTTGTGCCTCAATCTCTGGCGTTAGCATGTACCGTTTGTTTTGGGGATCCCAATTCGCCGCTAACACAGAGTGTGGGGTGGGGTATTTGGGTGATGATAGGTTTTATCGGTGTTGTACTTTCACTGTTTGCCTTGCTGTTCTTAAACTTCCGAAGGCGAATGAAGAAACATGCGTCTTTATTCGCTGCAGGGGGCAGACTCTAGTTTGTCGAGAAGTGAAGCACGCTGAATATAAGTGACCGTCATAAAGGCGGGTGAGCCTCAGCCAATCTTTATGCAAGCCAGATTGTAAAGTTCTGTTCGAGGCTGATCCAAATGGAAATGTTTACCCATTAAGTTAACATTTGTTATCGAGGATTTGATTCATGCTAGGATTGCCAATCAATGCTTCAGCCCATGGATATGAGATTGATTCGATTATTCTTTACGTACACATACTCATGCTTATTTTGTTTCTTGGCTGGGGATCATTTTTTATTTATACGCTGATCCGCTTTAATAAGAAGGCCAATCCCAAAGCCAACTATCATGGCGTTCAAAATCACATTTCATCAAAACTCGAGGTCGCCGTAGTTGTAATTGAAGCAATCTTGTTAGTTGGTTTCTCTATTCCCTTTTGGGCCAAGCATGTTAATACAATTCCAAATAGGACCGATGCCATTGAAATCAGGGTAGTGGCTGAACAATTTGCGTGGAATATTCATTACGCAGGTAAAGACGGAGTTTTTGGTCGAGTGAACCCAAAGCTCATGGATCCTCAGAATAATCCGGTGGGGATCGATTCCGCGGATCCTGCCGCCAAGGACGATATTGTAACGATTAATCAGCTGCATTTGGCCATTGGGCGTCCCGTAATCGTTCATTTAACTACAAAGGATGTTATTCATTCGTTCGCACTTCCAGTCATGCGTGTGAAACAAGATGCAATTCCAGGAATGAGCATTCCGGTCTGGTTTACGCCGGTTAAATTGGGAGATTCAGAAATTGCCTGCGCCCAATTGTGCGGAATAGGACATTATCGAATGAAAGGCTATGTCACTGTTCATACTCCGGAGGAGTATGACAAGTGGTTAAGCGAGCAATCGACAATTGGCGGAGCCTCCGATGATTCATCAGACAGCTTTTGGAATTAAACATTTTTATGTGAACACATATGTCTTTACATCCCCAAAAATCTTCCACTTCAGCGCCTCTTCGTATTTACAGTAAAATTGTTTGTTGTTCCACCTTGTTTTTAATTTTTCTGGGTGGGCTTGTTAAAAGTACGGAATCAGGGTTGAGCGTGCCTGATTGGCCGACCACTTACGGGTATTTTATGTTTTCGTTCCCCTTGGATCAAATGGTCGGAGGGATTAAGTATGAGCATACACA
>JAEUSC010000354.1 GCA_016789035.1 Candidatus Omnitrophota bacterium | reverse complement strand
AAATGGAATGCCCGTTGGAAAGACGTAGCAAAAACCGCTGATGGCGGGCGCCATCGTTATCATCTTTGAGGACTTTAATGACCCGGCCCTGCGATTGGACCCAAAAGTCCGATTGCCCCGTCTCAAAGGCCTGTTTAATTTGCCGATCAGCCTCGCCGGCCCGAGACGTTTGATTGAGGGTTGATTCAACAAGCGGGGATGACCCGGCCCACGACGTGCAGGCGCTAAGCAACATCGAAACGCCCACCCCCAGAACAAAACATAAACTGAGAAACCGTTTGTGACGGCGAGCCTCAGCTAGAGCGTGCGGATGAATCATCGGCCGAATAACTTAAACAACGGTTTGCGAGGGGCCACAGCTTCGATCTCTACTTCCTTTTCAAGCACGTCCGCGGCCTTTTCTTTGGACAGCGTTTCGGCTTCCGGCCTGACTGCGGCCGTTGCCTCGGCTGTTGTCGATGGGGCAGCCTCCGGTTCCAGCAGCTCATCGGCCGTGGAGGACGAATAGAATTCTTCCTTTTCCGGACGTTCCCCCGACAGCAACGCCTTTAACTTTTCCGGCGAATTAACACCCATGGCCGTTGCCAAAGGCATCAAGGTTTCATTATCGACAGCGTCCGTGATTTTGCCTGTTATCTTCGATCCGCTTTCCTTATTTTTAACAATGCAGCGGATACGTTCCAGATGCTGAATGTCGATCAAAGCCGGCGAATGCGTACTAAAGAGAATTTGCATGGATGATGAGGACCGCTTTTCCATGACTGTCAGGATGTTCTTTTGAGCGACCGGATGAAGATTCATGCCGGGTTCATCGATCAACAAAACGACGTTTTCATTCTGATAACGGTTGACCCGCAAGTAAAACGACAGAAACCATTGAAACCCGCGCGAACGCTGTTCCATTTTAAAGAAATCGGTCCCGCTCTGTTCCTTGACCCCGAATAGGATCTTGCTGCCTTCGGGACGGGCAATCAGCTCGATGCGGTCCTGCACCCAATGTTCGAAAAACAATCCGGAGATGGTGGCGGAGGCCCGGCTAAAAAGATTGATACGCCGCTGGATATCCTGAGTCGCCATGACATCATCCAAATCCAAACGGGCGATATTGGCAAAGTCGCACACCGTCTGATTGCTTTTTAAGGCATCGATCGAAATTTCAAAAGGAAGAATATCTTTAAAATCACTGAAATAAATAAATCGGGGCATTTGTTTGACAATGGCTTCAATAAATTTGTCACGCGGAGTCACCGGCTTGACAACTTTCTGCCCCAGGGAATTGGTGATGGTGTGAAGAATCTCAACGGCCTCGATTTTCTGGGCCTCATCGTTAATGAAGTTCAGACGCGATTTGACCAGCCGTCGCAGCTCCGTAATGGAATCCTGAAGGGCCTGAAGATCATGGCCGAATTTGATTTCAGGAACAGGATAAACATCCAGAATCTCGCTCAAACGCTGTTTGCGGGCGGTAATCCTGTCAAACTCACTTTCCGGCATGATTGGGCCAGACGGAGCAGACTCATCACCCAGGGTCTCCAGACCGGATTCCATGATCTGATACTGCCCTTCATAGGTTTTACGGATTTTCATGCCGTTGGATAAAAATGTTCGTTTAACATCATCGGGAATGGAAAAGCCCGATTCTTTTAATGCGGCATCGATGGTCTCGATGGAAATCTGAAATGTCAGTTCAAGTTCGGGATTGGCGTGAGCGCCGCTGATGGAAACGGCCTGTGAAGAAAGACCTTTATGTTCGGCGTCAAAATCTCGCAAGGCCTCAAGGACGGCCGTTTTGCCTGATTCGTTTTTTCCGATAAAGACAGTAAAGTCCGGTGCCAGCGCGCACTCGGTACTGTCCACAATGGACTTGTATCGTAAAATTCGGAATGATTTTAATCTCATGATATCCTCTCTATTCTCTGTTGTTTGCGCCATGGATTATACACGCAATGAAAATTTCCTACAAGTGCGAAGACAGAGACCCTCTCCACACCGGAAGTGTCAAAATTTTCTTCACTCCCTGTGTGGTGGCGGTGTTTTAACCACGATGGATTTATTTAGCACGCTGGCATAATCGCCCTGGGAGACCACCGCATAGACGCGGTAAATGCCCGGCTTTTCCGGCGCCTTGATTTTCAAGACCGGGCTTTCGCTGGTGACAGGCCTTCCCACCGCTTGAATAGGATATTCCACCAGCACGGCATCCGATGTGGTGGACACAATCACGGAATATTCCACGGGTTGCTCAGGATTCAGGACGTTTTTCAATGCTACCGAAACTTCAAACTCTTGCGCAGGCGACAGCGTATGTTTTTCCAAACGCACATCTTTAACCACGAACGGCGGACGTCGATAGTCTTTGTCCTTGTAAAAATCCTCCATGGCCAGGAACGAATATTTTTTCCTAGCCCCGTAATTGATGTTCCACCAAGAGAGGGAGACTTGGGTCGTGTCGCCCAGATAAAATGCAAATCCGCCCAGGCAATAGCCGTAAAAACTTTTGATTTTATGAGCGTACTGTTTGTAATAACCCATTTTGGATTCATCATTCAATTCAAACGGAACACCCTGAGGGTCCTTGTTACGGCTCCACTCCCCCAAAGAACCAAACTCAGTTACCAAATAGGGGACAGCAAACAGGTCGGTGAGTTGAAAATGCAGCTGGTCAAAACCGCCGTAGGCATTGATCCCGATGATATCCAGGCTCGGCACATACTTCTTAAGATACACAATGTCGTTGGCGGCGGAAGCGGTATAGAGAACCGGGTGGTCGGGATCGATGGCATGAACGTCCTGAACAATGCTCTCCAAAAATTTGCAAAAGGCAATGCGCTCATCTTCTCTTCTGGTCCAGAAGATCGTCTCGTTGCCGATATTCCA
>JAEUSC010000346.1 GCA_016789035.1 Candidatus Omnitrophota bacterium | reverse complement strand
AGTGGTAGGAACATTAAATGCAGGAAGAAAATTGAAGGTCCCACATATAAAACCAATAATCGTGGCAGCAATCAAATAATTTAATTGTAACTTCTTATGTTCATTAAAACTTTTATATTTAATAAATGTAATAGTGTATGTATAGACGACCACTAATAAAAAAAATAAAAGGAATAAATAATACAAAATTTTAGGATTTGAATAAAAACCAAATGGCGCCCTATATACAACACCTTTGATTAAATTATTCGTAAATAACAGTATTATAAATATCCCACCAGTAAAATAAACTATACGAATTAAATGCCGATTTTCATAAAGACAATCTTGTAAAGCAAACATAAAATTCATAAACGAAATTGGAATAAAAATAACCCCTGGTAATAAAAAATAATTCCACTGTAAAGCATTACTTTCGACCATAATTGTTGATTCCATAAATTGGCCGAAAGTCCATACAACGATGCTCAAAGTAAATAAACCCCAAGTTCTATTTGCGATTCCTTTTGGATTCCTAAGAAAAACAAATAACCCAATCAAAAAATTTCCAATACACGAAATTAAACATGAAAAAGCATAATGGCTCATACAGTAGATCTTAGCTGATTAGCAAATTTTATGTTTTCGTCAGTAACAGGTCCCAAGGCATTTCGAAATGGGGCCAACTTAACCCCGGCCAGTGGAGCAACTTTTGCTAATTCGATCATTAAACCAGCATCAACTTTTCCCAAATACCTATTATCTGGTAACTTTTCCAACCAAGCCATAATTATACTTTCGGCCAAACAACCATATACTTCTTCTTTTGCTAATCCGATATCAAAATTAACTTGAACCCCACTTACTTTTGCAATTGCTGAATGAATGACTAAGACATCGGAACGCTCCTTAATTATTCTCTTGGACACGTTTCTAGGGTGCGCTGCATCGATCACAATAGCGCCTTTTTTTAAATATTCATCTTTGATTATGCGACTCAAAGCGCTTGTCGCAGAGATGATAACATCAGATCCAGCGATTTCAGCTATATTCTCAGAAATTTTTATTCTTGATTTTAAAAGTTGGCTTTTGACTTGAGACTCTAATTTACACAATTCATTCCAATTTATATCGATTAGAATCAAATCGGACACTTTATCGAGCAAATACTTGACACAACCAGATCCAACAGAACCCGCAGCACCGACAACAGCAACTTTTGCTTTATTTAAATCTAACCCGACAGCCCGGCATAGCTCTGTTACATTTTGGACAGCAATATAAGCAGAGTAAGTATTGCCTGTTGTTAACCTTAAGGATGTTTTCCCATTGAGGCCAAAACCATCATTCGTAACAATTGAAGTAAATGCGGCTAAATTAACGCTCTTAGCATTTACCTTTTCTGCCAATCTTATACATTTAACAATCATATTAAATGCGAACTTTCGATCCTCAACGATTTGTTTGGCAGTTAAGGGACAAATAATAACCAAACCTAAAATTTTCTTGCCAGAGCAACTCTTCAGACCACCAACACTGGTTATAATAAATGGCCATCGAAATCGAAAATACTTAATGTATAAAGTAGCTAAGATCTTTTCAGGAAACGGCCTGTTAATTATATCTTCCATATCTCGCAAATTTGCGACAAAAGCAAAATCTACATCCCTTCCAAAAAATCTGTTAATCTTTTTTGGAAAAAGAAATATAAACAGGCTGACAAAAATTGATAATAATAACTTCAAGAATCCCAAATTCTCACCCGCTATCCAATGACTTAACTAATAGCGCAGCATTGTTCCCCCCAAAAGCCTGGGAATTGTTAAGAATGGCCTTACACCGATGCTTGCGTCCTTTGTTCGGAACACAATCAATCTGACAATCTTCATCGTTCTCTTCAAAATTAATAGTCGGAGGGATTTCATTATGGACAGACGATAAACAGCACGCAATTGACTCAAACGCAGAGGCAGCCCCCATCGTATGGCCCAACATAGCTTTAATCGAACTGACAGGAATCCGGTCAAGTTCCTTTCCAAAAACCTCTCGAAAGGCCAAACATTCGGCCCGATCGTTTTCCTTAGTCCCGGTTCCATGAGCGCTGATATATGAGACATCCTCAAGATTAACACCAGCCAATTTTAAAGATTTAAGAATGGCCCGCTTTACACCAGACACATCCGGATGTGTCATGTGATTAGCATCACAGGACAATCCGTAACCGCAAATTTCTGCATAAACGGTAGCCTTGCGCTTCAACGCCGATTGTAGAGACTCCAAAATTAAGATCGCTCCGCCTTCTCCCAACATCATACCTTTTCGATTCTTATCAAATGGCTGACACTTTTCTGGCGCCATGGCAAACATCCGTCCAAATCCAGTAAAGGCAATGCGGGATAAAGCATCAACCCCCCCAGTTAAAACATAATCAACTTTTCCGCTTCGGATAAGATCAAAACCATAGCCGAGCGCGTAGTTCCCAGCAGCACAGGCATTGGCAAAAATAATGTTTTTATTCTTCAAACCAAAGGCATGAGCCACATTGATGGCAATACTATTGGCCGGATAGGATAAAGCCCGTAACCGCTTTATCTCAGAATCATCCTTGTTTATTCCATGCTTTACAATCTGTTCAATGACCTGAGACTCTCCCATGGTTGTCCCGATGGAAAATGCCATATTTAATTTTTTAACCGTGGACAAAGAAATTTTACTGTCCTCCAAAGCTAGCCGACAGCTTTCGACGGCCAACTGGGAGGCCCTACCAAAAGAGGAAAAATTGTCCTTTCCTACATGAGTTCTAAATTTAAAATTCTTAATTTCGCCAGCATATTTTATGTCGTGATCTGTCGTATCAAACGCCGAAATCCTGCTGATCCCTGATTTGCCGGCCATGATGTTTGTCCACCACTCCTGCCAGCCGATACCAAGCGAGGAAACAACGCCTAGACCTGTCACAACCACCCGTCGATCATCCGGCATGATTCATCACTCCACAAATAAGGTTGATATCCGCGATGCGGCGGCCGTCAGCCTCCACCCTGGATGTAAAAATCCCTAAGTTCTTCATCAATTTTTCTAACTCAACTTGGATTGTGAGGGTTTCGCCCAGCAGAGGCAGGTCATGCACTTCGCTTTTGACCTTCCCCAAAAACTTAATTCCGTTTCCGCGGCTATCGTCGCTTACCGCATACAAAACTAAAGCCGCCTGCGCGGCGGCTTCGATGATAAACGGTTCCGGTAGATGAGAGATTTGAAACGGCTGGTCCTGAAAGACCCATTCCCCGGCGGTAATATTTTTGATGGCTGTAAGGCTTTCGCCCTTTTTGATCTCGATGATCCTATCGATCATGAGAAACGGGTAGGTTTGCGGCAGAATACGCGTAAGTTCGTCCTGATTCAGGAGCATGGCGGTCAGCGTAAAATGTTAGTTTTAAGGCCGATATCTTTATCCGCTTTTACACAAGAGGATAATCCGAGCAAGCGTTTTCATGAAACACGTTACAATTATATGACATTATTCGACACAAGCAAGGGCGAATTTGGATATTGCGCTTAATGAAAGACCGTGGTCCGCCGGAGATAAACATCAAAATGCAAGAGCCAGAATATCTTCCGGCTTTTCGATGTTGGCGACTTTTAGGTTGGGATCAATTTTACGCAGCAATCCGCGCAGCACTTTACCCGGCCCGATCTCGATAAAATGCGTAACGCCACGGCTGGCCATGTATTCGATAGAAGCCACCCACTGCACAGAAGAGGTGATTTGGGCCACCAGGTTACGGCGGATTTCCTGCTCGTCTTGATGCGGCAAGGCATTGACATTGCTGATAACTTGGACCTTGGAAGAATTTAGCTGCACGCTGC
>JAEUSC010000328.1 GCA_016789035.1 Candidatus Omnitrophota bacterium | reverse complement strand
CCGCCCAGACCCGAGGCCGCCAGAGCATGTTTGACCTCAGCCGAGCCGGAGATGAAATTGAAATATTCGAACCCCTGAATGCACAAAAACAAGGCTCCCAACAAAAGTGTCGCCCATAAAAATCCAACAAACTTGCGTTGTTCACCCTCCTTAACGGCTTCCAACGCGTTCATCATGGTATAGCTGCTGAACAAAAGGATAAACGTGTTAAATGCGGTCAAAGGAACATTCAGGACCTCTCCCGGAGCCGGCCACGGGGCACCGTTGGTCCGAAGGTACGCGGCGGCAATAAGGATGGCCACAAAACTCAGCCCATCCATAATAAGAAAAAACCACATTCCCAACTTACCGAAGGAAGCCCCCTTAAAGGCGTTGTCTCCAACAATTACAGCATCGTTCATATATTCTCCTGTCTATTGAACAATGAAAATCAATACAAACATGACCAGCCAGACGGCCAGCAAGAAGTCCCAGAAATACTTGATTCCCGCCATCTTAAATGTCCCTTGCCATTGAACATGACGTAGACATAAAAGGAAAATTGCAATCAATCCACCGACGATATGCAAGGCATGAAACCCTGTCAGCAAAAAGAACATGCCGCCGGCCGCACTTTTCTGCCAGTGAAGCCCGTGCTGCAATAATTGCTGCCAAAGAATTGACTGCCCCGCCAGAAAACAGACGCCCAGAAGAAACGCAGCCCAGGCCCATTGACCGGCACGTCTGACGTGTTCACTTCGCAGCCTCGACAAACACCAGGAACTGGCGGCAATAATCAAAGTATTAATAATCCCGATCGTTTGGGCCGACGGAGTCAAAGCCCCCTGCCACCAGACAACTGCTCTCAGTCGAAACGCAACATACCCCCATAACAAGGTCATAAAAATCAGCGCCCATGAGCTTAATGCAATCATAACCCCGATCGAGAACGTATTGCGCTGACGAAGCTCTGCAGCGTCCAGAGACGAACTAAGCATTAACCGATCTCCTCAGTCTGTGAAACCCAGTCACGGTTCTTGATTTTGGGATTGCTGTATTCATGAGGACCGCATTTAACCACAGGTTCCGTTGCAAAGTTTCCATGCGGAATTGGATAATCGACGGTCCATTCCAACGTAGCTGCCTCCCAAGGATTGCGGGGCGCTTTTTTACCCTTAATCAATGCGAATATAAAATTAAAGACGAAGATCACCTGCGCCGCGCCAAGGATAAAGGCCGCAATACTGATCTGCCGGTTCATGGGCATCAATGGCTTAATAAAGTCGTAAGCACTCGGATCAAATAGACGGCGATGTTGCCCCGCGTAACCGACGCCCAGCATATTAAAGAAAACATAATTGAGAGCAAGAAATGTAATCCAGAAATGGACCTTCCCCCAGAACGAACTCATTTGCCGTCCAAACATCTTTGGAAACCAGTAATAGGTGGCTGCATATGATCCCATCAAAACACTGGCGGCCAATGTGTAGTGAAAATGTCCGACAAGAAACATCGAATCATGCAAATACATATCAGAGGTGATAACGCCCATATAGAGTCCGGTCAGACCTCCAAGGCCGAACACGAAAACAACCGACATCGTAAAAAGCATCGGCACTTCAAACCGCAAGGCCCCTTTCCACATTGTGCCCAGCCAATTGAGAAAGAAAATAGACGTGGGTAGACTGATCAACAGCGTCAAAAACATAAACGACTTTCCTAAAAGCGGGCTCATGCCAGCCACATACATGTGATGTCCCCAAACGAGTGAACTTAAAACCGTCACCGTTGCCATGCATATAACCGTCACTCGATAACCGAACGCTGGCTTTCGCGAAAATGTAGACAAAAGATCCGAGACCACACCCCAGACGGGCAATATGAGAATATATACTTCGGGGTGACCGAAGAGCCAAAAAACGTGCTGGTAAAGTAACGGATCACCGCCCTTGACTGTTGCCTTTCCACCCGCGACAAAAAACTGTGTACCCAGGATATTATCCAGCAAAAGAAAAATAAGTCCGGCAGCGATGATGGGAACGAAGATGGCATTCAAAATAGATGACAGCCAGATTCCCCAGACAGTGAGCGGCATACGCATATAGGTCATACCTTTGGCGCGTAGCCGGATAACGGTCGTAATATAATTAACCGCGCCCATGATGACAGAGGTTCCCATCAATACCAGAGAAAGACACCACAGCGCCTGCCCCCAACCGGAAATCCCGCCGACGGGCGTACTTAATGGCGGATAAGATGTCCATCCTGCGGCCGCAGATCCTCCGGGGCCGTAATGGGACAATAACAAAACCGCTCCCGATGCAAAGAATATCCAAAAGGACAGCATATTCACAACAGGAAATGCCATATCTGCTGCGCCGATTTGAAGCGGGATCAAAAAATTGGCGAATGCGCCAGTCAACAATGGCGTGACTGCCCAGAAAATCATGACCGTTCCATGCATGGTCAAAACCTGATTATATGTGTCAGGTGTGAGGATCCCGTTATTTTCAGGGAACATCAATTTACCGAAGATGGGAACTTCCGTCTCAGGGTAAGCGATCTGCCAGCGGATGAGCATGGCCTGCAATCCTCCCCACAAAAGAAAGAACAGCCCGAGAAGCAAATACTGCCGGGCAATCATCTTGTGATCTGTCGAAAAAATATACTTACTGATAAATGATTGACGATGTTCAGACATTGGAAAATCTCCTTAATTTTTAGC
>JAEUSC010000300.1 GCA_016789035.1 Candidatus Omnitrophota bacterium | reverse complement strand
TGAATGGCGAACCCAATGTTAATTTTCAGGGAACGGTCGCTTTGGATTTGAATACCCAAGCTGTTTCTCTGAAGGACTTTGATTTTAATGCGGATTTGTCAAAACTGCCTTTGGTTAAAATGAAGGCAGAACTGGCTCCCTTGAAGGACGTCAAATTGCCCGAAACCTTATCCGGTTTGTTGAGCGTGAAGGTCAAACGTCTTTCAGCCGGACCTAAGGGATTAGGAGATTTTGTACTCGATGCCAATCTTCAGAATGGTCAGGTGAATTTAAAAGAAGTGGCTCCTCAGACGAATTTTGCCGCCTCTCAAATTAATCTAAATATTTCAAACTTTTCGTTAGCCGGCCCTTTTGCGTTTGCTCTTAAGATGGCCTATCTGAATCCCGCCCCGGATATTGATGTGCAAGGGACAGCGACGGTAGATATGAAAACCCAATCCGTCCGTTTGCAGGATTTTACCGCCGGTATCGATCTTGGGATGCTTTCCTTAAGTGAATTAAAGGCTAACGTGGGCGCACTGAAGGCAACCCCTTTGCCGGAAGTTCTCGATGGAAAATTAATGGCAATGATCAAAAATCTAGAGGCAGGGTCAGCCGGACTAAAAACGGTTGCCATGGACTTGAAGCTTCAGAACGGACGCGTGGTGATGAAAGACGCAGCCCCCGGAATTTCGATCAATGCTAAGGACATCAATTTGGATGTGAAAGAGTTTGGTTTAGATAGGCCATTTGGTCTTAGATTGGGACTGGCGTATTTATCGGATGTGCCGAACATTCAGTTTGATGGGCGCGTGTCGGTTGATTTATCGAAACAGGCTGTCGGTATCAAGGATGGCCATCTGGGCGTTGATCTTTCCAAACTCAACTTTGGAGAATTGAAAAGCTCTGTGACTGCGTTGGCAACAGTTCCACTGCCGCAAGCGATGGCCGGAGATCTTAAAGTGACGATCAATGATCTTAATGCTGGAGCTGCAGGATTATTGGGAATGCTTGTGGATGTGTCCCTGGAAAACGCAGCCGTCGAATTAAAAGACGTTTCGCCGGGAGTGAATCTTCAGGCCTATCAAATCGGTTTGAGTATTAAAGATGTTTCCTTGGATAAGAAACCCATGTCTATTCGTTTAAAGGCGGCCTATTTAAGCGATCAGCCGAATTTGGATTTCACAGGGACAGCAGTGTTTGATGTGCCACAATCCGCTGTTGAAGTTAAAGATGCTTTGTTTAAGACTGACCTTTCACTTTGGTCTATGGAAAAGCTCAAGTCTTCTGTAGCTGCACTCAAAGATGTCTCTCTTCCTACAGAATTAAAAGGATTACTTAATGTGCAGATTGATATGTTGGCTGCAGGTCCCAAAGGCATGAGTGCCTTGCAAAGCCGTGGAGATTTGACGGCCGCCGTTATCAAGCTCAAAGAATTGAAATTGCCGGTAAATATTTCCCAGTTGAAATTCCAGGCCGATGGGACGAATGCCAAGGTTGATGATCTTGTTGTGTCCTTAGGCAAGGGCACGATCAAGGCCAAAGCCGCGATCGATCAGTATCTGGTTAAACCCATTCTGCATCAAGAACTGACGGTGGAAGGGTTGGATTTAGACGAGGTCTTAGAACAGAAAGACGCGCCGATCAAGGCTCTAGGGCTGCTGTATGCATCTATGAAGATCGACGGCGACCCTAGCAATCTGAATTCTCTTTCGGGCAACGGAACGTTTGAACTAAAGGATGGAAAGCTCAAAGGGCTTAACGTGATTAAAACTGTTTTTGATTCGATCAAACTTCCGATGCTGCCGAATCTATCTGGAATGGTCATGTCGGCTCTTCCGGAAGAATATAAAAAACAATTTGAGAAGCCCGACACGGATTTGAAAAGTGTAACCTCAACTATGACGATTGCACAAGGAGCTGCAGACTTATCTGTTATTGACGTACAGTCGGATCTTTTTGCTTTTCACGGGACAGGCAAGGCGGGGTTTGATCAATCTTATGCGGTTAACGGATCTTTTAACATCACGAAAGATCTGTCTGACCTTTTGGTGAGGGATCTTGAGAATCCGTTTTCTTATATGCGTAACGGAGAAAATTTGGTGAGCTTTCCGGTTCACGTTAAAGGAAAAGGGGCGGCCCAGCCGAAGTTTGAAGTGGAGGCCATCGTTAAAGATGTTCTCAAAAATGCTGTTCAATCTAAAGGGAAAGAAGAACTTGGAAGATTTGTGGACAAGCTTTTGAATAAGAATGGTATTCAAACGCAAAGTCCTCCGTCCGAGACGCCGCCGCAAGAGGGCGATGGTCCAGCGGATCAAACGCAGGTTGACCAATCCAATCAAAAGGAAGCCCCGCAAAAATCAGCGGGTGAACAATTGATTGAAGGTGTTTTTGGTACGATTCTAAAATAATTTTATAATTAATTTTTAACTCAGGTGATGACAAATGCCGCGCACCCCCACCCGCCGCAGGCGTTCCCGATGGTTTACTTTTTTAAGCGCACTGCTTTTTTTGTGCTGGTATCCGTATCAACACATTGACTCCACGGCAAAGAAAACTGTCCAGCAAGTTGAGTCTCACGAAAATTATGTCATTGAACGGGTCATTGACGGAGACACTTTTCTTTTGTCCAATGGCGAAAAAGTAAGATTGACCGGTATTGATACACCCGAGTCCCGCGAGAATACAAAAGCTCACAAGGACAGCGAACGGTCGGGAAAAGACATTCAGGAGTTGACAAAGCAGGGAAAAGAAGCGACACGGTTTGTCAGGGAGTTGGTGGAGGGTAAGGAGGTTCGCCTGGAGTATGATGTCCAAAAGAGAGATAAATATGGCCGACTGTTAGTGTATGCCTATGATATATCTACCCTAAGAAATAACCCTAAACTGAGTCTCTCCAAGGGGATTGTGGTGAATGCGAACAAGGAAATTTTTATCAATGGTTCGATTGTGGGTTCGGGGTATGCGATGCCTTTAACTTATCCGCCCAACGTCAAGTATGCTGACCTCTTCAAGACACTTTACGCAGAGGCGCGATCGTCCCGCCGGGGGCTTTGGAGGCCCTAACTTGGGAGATTTCCTACCGGATTGCATTGAGTCGTTCTTTGGCGCACAGAATTATGATGTATCGCAAGGAAGATGTTGAAGATGTCTGTTTATGTCAAGCCATGTCAAAGATTTTTTTCAATTGTCGTAAATGGCTGATAAATATGCCATCTGGGTGTAGTTCAGGAGGTTTTGAAATGGTCCGCTAGCTTGCTATATAAGGGTCGCATGCTATACTTGCCGTGACATATTCTGTTTTGAATAAGGTAAACCATCCGTAAGGATGGGACCCCTGCAAAATGCAGGGCGGTCGATTCCCAATAGGGAATCAACTGACAAAGCTATAGGGCCTTTTAGGAGAGGCAGCCAGTTGCCGAACAGAAAAATTGAACAATCAGATATTTTACCTATTCTTCACGTTTCGAAAATGCCGAAACGGGTGAAGAATAGGTTTTTTTATTGCAAAATATCATCCGGCCTCATAACATTCATT
>JAEUSC010000291.1 GCA_016789035.1 Candidatus Omnitrophota bacterium | reverse complement strand
GCAGATGGAGTTCCAACCGCGCGTTTTTTCCGCGCGCATTTGGGAGATGATTTAAAGAAACTCAATACAATCGGTTACCCGTTGATTGTTAAAACTTCTCAGGAGGGAACCTCCAAAGGTCTGACCGCTTCTTCACGGGTCCAAACTTTGGAAGAACTAAAAAAACAGGTAGAGATTGTAAATACAGTTTACAAACAGCCCGCGCTGGTGGAGGAATTCATCAGCGGTACCGAGTTTACAGTGCCGGTACTGGGCAACAAAAATCCCCAGGTTATGCCGGTCGTTCAATACAAAATGAATGGTTCTCTGGATTTAGGCGATCATTTTTATACGTATAAGCATGTCGTTGAGAAATCCGTGGAGTATTTGTGTCCCGCACAGATACCCAAGGAGTTAGCGCTTCAGCTTCAAAAGATAGCAGTTGAAGCTTACCAGTCGGTCGACTGCCGCGATTTTGGAAGAGTTGATTTTCGAGTTGATAAAAAAGGTAATCCTTATGTTTTGGAAATCAACCCGCTTCCTAACTTGAGCGAGGAAGAGGTTTTCGGACTTTTCCCGAAGGTTGTTGGAAAGACATATGCACAAGTGCTAAATGAAATCGTGGACTTCGCCATCGAGCGATACAGCCTAAATAAAGAGGAGACCTGCCTAAAATGAACCCAATCGATATGGCTCTCAAAGAGCAAGAAGTAGCCGGTGCTAGCGCTTCGAAACCTCAAATTCCTTTGTCTGCAGATGAGAAGCGTGTTTTGGCTCTTTTCCCTGGAGCCACGGAATTGGATTGGGAAGACTGGCGATGGCAAATTCGTAATCGGTTTCGCACCCTTGAAATGATCTCCAAATATATGAAATTAACACCCCAAGAAGAGCGCGGGGTTATTGGGGCTGGCGACAAATTGACAATGTCGATCCCTCCATATTTTTTGGCTTTGGTTGATGGACAGGACGCCGGATGTCCTATTCGTCTTCAATCCGTGCCCCAAGAATTCGAATTTGAGACCGCCACTGAAGAGATGACGGATCCGTGCGGGGAAGACAAAAACTCTCCTGTTCATGGTCTCGTTCACCGTTATCCAGACCGCGTTTTATTTCTGGTTAACGAAATGTGCGCTATGTATTGCCGATACTGCACACGCTCTCGCATGGTTGGTGACGGTAATCATACACTGAATACGGGAACCTATGATGCGGCACTCGATTATATTCGTTCGCATAAAGAAATCCGTGATGTGCTAATTTCCGGTGGAGACCCGCTAACGTTGGGCGACCGTATGCTCGAATATCTGATCAAGAGTGTTAAAGCTATTCCCCATGTAGAGTTTGTGCGCATTGGGACGCGCATTCCTGTTACGTTGCCTCAGCGCGTCACACCTGAATTGATTGCTATATTTAAGAAGTACAGCCCGCTTTGGATGAGCATTCATTTTAATCATCCCAAAGAAGTCACTCCGCGGGTGAAGCAAGCCTGTAACATGATTGCCGACGCCGGCATCCCAATGGGTAGCCAGACGGTTTTACTTAAAGGCATCAACGACTCGCCGGAAGTCATGAAAAAGCTTTTTCATGAATTACTTAAGATTCGCGTCAGGCCGTACTATATTTATCAATGCGATCCGATTGTCGGTTCGAAGCACTTTCGAACGTCGGTTGAAACCGGTATTAATATCATTGAAAATCTTCGAGGTCACACTACCGGTTATGCGGTTCCGACATTTGTTATTGATGGTCCGGGCGGTGGAGGAAAGATTCCAATCACGCCTAACTATATTGTTTCCAATTCTGGGGGAAAATATACGTTGAGAAATTTTGCGGGTGAGATTTTTACCTACGTCGATCCGTCCTATTAATCCTGTAGAGTTAACCACTGGGGGCGCAAGAGATTGCGCCCCTGTATTTTTATGAGAGGATTGTTCCCTTAAAAGGAGCAGGTTATGAAAAAGATTGAAGCGGTTGTCCGTAAAGAAAGATTTGTTGCGGTGTGTCAGGTTTTGGAAAATATGGGCATCGGCGGGCTGACGGCGGTACCTGCCCAAGGCTTTGGCAACCATCGCAATGGCCTAAAGGAAAAAATAAAGATTGATATCTATTGTGATGAGTTTCAGGTGGATACGATCGTCGAAGCGATCCGTCGCACGGCAAAGACGGGGTTTACCGGGGATGGAAAGATCGCAATTTTAGACCTGGAAAAGCTTTATCGGATTCGGACCGGAGAGGAAGGGGCGAGTGCCATCTGAACCGGAAATCCAGATTGACAATCAAAAGAACTATATTATAATAATCGGGCTTTTTACGAGAATTGTGTTATTTCAATAATTTCCAAGAAATTAATTGAGATTTTTTAAAAATAAAAAAGAAAGTCGGTGATGCAGGAATGGTTGAAATTAAGATTACAGACAAGAACGGTTTTGAAAAGGCCATGCGCCAATTTAAGAAGCAATGTCAGAAAGACGGTTTCTTAGTTGAGCTGAAGGAAAGACGGTTTTATTCAAAACCGTCCGAGCGCAAACGTAAAAAAGGAAAGTAATTTCCCGGCTTTATACGAGGGACGAAGGATGTAAGATGAAGGACGAAAAACGTTCCTCTCTTGTCCCCAGTCCCTCGTTCTTATTATCCCATCTGCAAACACCTCAATTTATGCTCTCAAATGAGAAATTTCTAACAATGACCACATCAGTGAGAATTGAACTATGATCAAAGTCAAACGCGCGTTGCTAAGTGTCTCCGATAAAACGGGAATCGTGGAGTTAGCCGTGGGACTCCATCGCTTGGGAATTGAAATTCTTTCAACAGGAGGCACAGCCAAACTCCTGCGTGATTCGAAGATCCCGGTTATGGAAGTTTCAGATTATACAGGTTTTCCGGAAATGATGGATGGAAGGGTTAAAACTTTGCATCCCAAGATCCATGGCGGACTTTTGGCATTGCGTGAGCATCCCGAACATATGGCTCAATTGAAGGAACAGGGGATCGGTTTGATCGACATGGTTGTTGTTAATTTGTACCCTTTTGAGCGCGTCACCCAAAAAAAGAATATTACCTTAGAAGAGGCCATTGAAAATATCGATATCGGCGGACCATCGATGTTGCGCTCTGCTGCAAAGAATTACAAAAGCGTTGCGGTCGTCAGTAATCCGGCGCGTTATGAGGAAATCCTTAAGGAGCTCGATACCAATAGCGGTATTCTTCCGGACCGTTTATTGACGAGCCTTGCGCTCGAGGCGTTCACCCTGACTTCCTATTATGACAATGTCATTTCCCAATTTTTAAATAACCGGTTTCGCAGTGCAGATCTTACGAAATTTCCTAAGGATTTAACCTTGCGCTATACAAAAATTCAAGATTTGCGTTATGGCGAAAATCCTCATCAGGCTGGCGCTTTCTATGCCGAGGGCTCGAACGCCGGATTGGCAGGTCTTAGGCAACTCCATGGTAAAGAACTTTCTTTTAATAATATTCTTGATTTGAATGCGGCCGTCAATTTTGTTAAGGATTTTGAACTTCCCACGGCAGTTATCATAAAGCACAACAATCCAACCGGTGTCGCTCAGGACAAGGAACTGGTCAAAGCTTACAAAACCGCATTTAAAGTGGATGCTTTATCGGCGTTCGGCGGGATCATCGCTTTTAATAAGAAGGTTGATGCGGCCACGGCGAAGGCTATTGTGGATAGCGGTTTTATGGAATGTGTTATCGCTCCGGCATTTGATAAGCAGGCGGTGGTCCTCTTATCCGAGAAGAAAAACCTACGTCTGTTGGAATTAGATCTGCACTCATTAAAAGCAAATCCGTATGCTTTAAAACAAGTTGCGGGAGGCGTCCTTGTGCAGGATACGGATCAAGCGGAAATCAAGCTCGACGACCTTAAGATCGTAACGGTCAAGAAGCCGACCAAAGCGCAGTTAGAAACCATGATGTTAGGCTGGAAAATTGTAAAGCATGTCACGTCCAATGCGATTGTATTAGTGAAGGGCCGGCAGACGGTTGGCATTGGCGGCGGGTTAACCAGTCGCGTGGACAGTGCGGCGCATGCCATTCGTAAAGCAGGCGCATCCGCCAAAGGGTCGATCCTTGCGTCTGATGCATTTTTACCAAAAATTGATACCGTGACTATTGCGGCCAAGGCTGGAGTTTCCGCCATTATTCAAACGGGCGGATCCATCATGGATGAGGATGTTATTAAAGAAGCGAACCGATGCAAATTGGCCATGGTGTTTACCGGTGTCCGGCATTTTAAACATTAATCACAGCAGCGTTGTTGAGTGTCTGTGTGCATGCGTCCGCGGGCATTTGAATGGATCCTTTAGCTTACCTAAACTCCTTTATTAATTTTGAACCACGACTTCATCAAACATCGGCGCGTCAGTTCAATTTGAAACGCGTCGCCAAATTACTTCATGCCCTGGGAGACCCCCAAAACAACCTAACAATCATTCATGTGGCTGGGACCAAAGGGAAGGGGTCTGTCTGCGCTTATGTCAGTTATATTTTGCGGGCTGCCGGATTGCGAGTAGGACTTTATACATCACCGCATCTTCATGCTCTTAATGAGCGTATTCGTTTGTTGGTTCCTGGTGAGAAAATCGGCGGCGATTTTTTCGGCCAGATTTCCAATCGCGACTTAACGAAAATTTTTGTCGAGCTGCAACCGATCTTTGATTCCCAGCGAAACGATTTAACTTGGGGTGAATTGACATTTTTTGAAGTGTTAACGGCGGCGGCTCTGTTTTATTTTTCCCGAAAGAAGGCGGATGTTGTGGTTTTAGAAACAGGCTTGGGTGGAAGGCTTGATGCTACCAACGCGGTAGAGGCACGTGTAAATGTCATCACATCCATCGGGTTTGATCATATGCATTTGCTCGGCCATACTCTGGCAAAGATTGCCGGTGAGAAGGCGGCCATCATTAAGAATCATCGCTCCGCAGTTGTCGTAGCCCCTCAAAAGGCACAAGCATTGCGTGTTATTTTAGAAAGATGCAAGGAGTTTTCGATATCACCTGTTGTCGTCGATCGTAACATCAAATGGCGGCAAATTAAACAGAGTGGCTCTGGGCAAAAGTTTGAGATCAAGACTTTCCAGGCACATTATAAAGATATCAAGACAACGTTGCTGGGTGAACATCAGATGATGAATGCGGCGGTTGCCGTTGGAGCTGTGGAAGCTCTTTCGTCTTTTGGCATCAAAATTCCGGTTAAGGCTGTTAAGTCGGGCATTGCTCAAGCCCGTTGGCCCCTGCGTTTTGAAATCGTTTCTCAAAAGCCGTTGACCATTATCGATTGCGCGCATAATGTGGATTCGGCTGATGTTCTGGTCAAAACTTTTCAGAAAATGTTTCCCGGTAAGAAGGCGGTTGTGATATTGGGTTTATCGCAGGATAAAGATGTGAGAGGTTTTTGTCGTGTGATACGACCCATTTGCCGCCGGCTGATTTTGACAAAGGCCGACCATCCGCGGGCTTTTGATTTCACGGGCATGGAGGTACGAAAGATATTTCCCCGTTTGCAGTTCGAGCATTGTTCAAATGTCCGGCAGGCGCTATCCAACGCCTTTGGAAATGAGTCGGGCGATTCTATTGTTTTGATAACTGGATCCGTATTTGTTGCAGCTCAAGCCAGTGCTTTGACACGTAGAGAGCTCAACAGACAAAAACGGGTCCGTCAAGATACCAGAGAAGTGGAGATGTATGTATCAGTGGAAAAATCAAGATGACACGATAGTTGCTGTCTCAACTCCCGCCGGACTCGGAGGAATTGGGATCGTGCGTTTGAGCGGAAAGAAGGCTGTTGCGATTGCAGGAGAAATGTTTGTTGCCAAAAACGGCTTGGCCGTGGATTCGTTCAAAAGCTTTTCTATTCATTATGGATGGATCAGAAGCAATCACAATGGTGAAACCATTGATGAAGTTTTGCTGACGGTCTTTCGTGCTCCTCGAAGTTATACAGCTGAAGATGTGATTGAAATCAGCTGCCATGGGGGGCAGGTTTCTGTTCATGCCATTTTAACTTTGGCCATGGAGTTAGGAGCTCGATTGGCGGAGTCCGGTGAGTTCACCAAGCGCGCATTTCTCAATGGCCGTATTGATTTAGTAGAGGCTGAAGCGGTGTTGGATGTCATCAACGCACAGACGGACGCATTTCTGCGAGTCAGCACACAACAACTGCAGGGAGCGTTGTCCCAGGAGCTCGGACAGATTCGTGAAGAGCTCATGAATATTTATACGGAAATAGAAGCTTTCGTAAACTTTCCTGAGGACGATATTGATGCTTCGGGCCGAAGACAATTGTTAGACAAAATCGGGCATGAACGATCGCGCATCAGACAACTTTTAGAATCGAGCCGTAATGGAAGAATCCTTAAGGAAGGCGTTAAGGTGGTTTTGTGCGGAAAACCAAATGTTGGAAAATCATCCATTCTCAATGCACTGCTAAAGCAGCATCGGGCGATTGTGACTGACATTGCAGGAACCACGCGCGATGTGATCGAGGAATCGGCGCAAATTAAAGGAGTGCCATTG
>JAEUSC010000280.1 GCA_016789035.1 Candidatus Omnitrophota bacterium | reverse complement strand
GGCATAGGTCCTTTCGAATGTTTAGATTTTTGTCATTATAACAGAAAGAAAATTGCTAATTGAAAGCCAAGATAGGTTTTTTTAATTGCCAAAGAATGGTGTTCCTGTAAAGAAAAGCAATTAGCTAAAACTTTTTAAGGGCGCTTTGATATAATGCCAATGTTTTTGTTGAACAAATAAATCACGTAACCGGCCTGATCGCGACGGTGGGAGTGTAGCAATCGGGGTTAGCCGGCCGTTAAATTCCATTTCAACGTTATGGGCTTTGGAAAAAAATTACTGTTAAAGGTCTTCATGTGTTCGTTGCTTGTTCATACTTTGGCGGAGGCTGAAGAAAAGCCGGTGGAGTTTATGTTGTCGCCGGCGGACCGTTTGCTCATTGTGGCCCCGCATCCGGATGACGACATTATTGGAACCGGCGGATTGATCCAGCAGGCCGTCCGCAACAATATTCCCGTCAAGATTGTGTATCTCACCAACGGCGACAGCAATTCCCTCGCTTTTTTGTATTATAAGAAAAGACCCATCTTGAGCCGCTCGGGGGCGTTAAAAATGGGGGAGCTGCGGCAAACCGAAGCCGGGCAAGCCGCGGGGCATTTGGGTTTAAAGACCGAAGATTTGGTGTTTTTGGGATATCCGGATTTCGGGACGCTCAATATGATCAAGAAATACTGGCAGGCGCCGCGGCCGTTTCGAAGCATCTTAACCCGCGTCACCCAGGTGCCGTATGCCTCCAGTCCGTCGTATCAGGCGCCGTACCGTCCCGAGAATATTTTTAAAGATATACGGACGCTCATTAAAGATTTTGCCCCGACCAAGGTGTTTGTCACGCATCCGGCCGACCGCAATCCTGACCATCAGGCCGCTTTTCTTTTTGTGCAGGCGGCCCTCTGGAGTCTCCAAGGGGAAATGGCGCCGCCGGATTTGGTCACCTATTTGGTGCATTACACCGGCTGGCCGCGTCCGCTGGGACTGCACACGGCGGAACTTCTGCAGCCGCCGGCCCCGCTTCGTTTGGGACAGCCGCCCTGGATGGTCTTAGAACTGCCCGACGAGGATGTGACCCGAAAGAAAGAGGCTGTCGCTTTTCACCGCACGCAGATTCCCTACAAGCCTCAATATTTGTTTACGTTTGTCCGGGCCAATGAGTTGTTTTTCCACACGGTTCCCGTTGTTTTAAAACCCGCCCAGGCCCCGGATGAAAAGTCCTACATTGCTCAAAAGAGAACGAAAAACGGCGACTTCATTCTCAAGGCCGTCAGTTACGGGGCTGACCAAGAAAGGCTTTTTGTGAGAATTCACTTAGGACAAAAGTCGTTAAAGAACCTGCGCCTGGATGTGTATCTGTTCGGTTTTGCCAAAAATCAGCCGTTTGAATCGATGCCTAAATTAAATCTGAAGGTCAATCAGGAGCTGGAGCTCACCGTCCTAGACGGTAAAAAACGTCTGGCACACACGAGGGTGGACATCCACCGCTTAGGCAGCGATGTTTTAATAACCGTTCCTTTCAAGGTCTTAGCCATGCCGGACCGAATGATGACGTTTGTGGACCTGCATGTGCAGAACCTTCCCATGCAGTCAACCGCCTGGCAAATATTGGAGGTCGTTCATGGCCAATGAATCGGACGTGATCATCCGTCCGTATCGTCCGTCTGACCGGGTGATCATCCGTAAGATCAATTATGAAACGTCATTCTTGCATCAGCCGCATTTGTTTTGCGACGACCCCGAAATTGTGGCGGATGCACTTACGCGTTATTATACCGATTTTGAACCCGAGGCCTGTTTTGTGGCCGAGGTCAATGGCCAGGTCATTGGTTACGTCATTGGAACGCTTAACATCCGCAAAATGAATCGTGAATATCTGGGGCGGATTTTATTGCCTGTGTTGGGCAAGGCGCTGTGGCGCGGGGTGCTGTTTCATCCCAAGACGCTCGCTTTTGCGTATCATTCTTTGAAAAGTTATTTAAAGGGGGAATTCCGCGTGCCGGATTTCTCACACCAATATCCGTCCACGTTTCACATTAACGTGCGTGACGGTTATCGCGGTCAGCGCGTGGGCAGCCGCCTGATCTTAAGGGCCGTGCAGCTTTTATACGATAAGAATGTCCCGGGCGTGCAGTTTAGTACCATGTCGCAGGACCCGAATGATTTTTTTATCAGCATGGGATTTCACATTGTTTATGATTCGCGGCGGACCTTTCTCAAATACGCCCTGGGCCGTGAAACGCCGTTTTATCTGTTCGGCATGAGCGTGCAGGATCGCCCGCAACAGGCCTCTTAAATTTTGGTCCAATGGCTTGACAACTCCGCGGATGAAATCTATATTACAAACATTCCAAATGGATGTTGATAGACTGCGTTAAAGTCTCCTTTGATCTTGGATGCGTTTTTTCCAGCCTGTTTTGCTGCTGATGACAGATGGATAAATTTTTGCTTCAAACGGATTGCCTAATAGGGAGGTTTAAATGAAACCAAACGACGACAAAATGCCCCGCATTCGCAAGACAACGGCGCGCAAGAAGGTGATTGAAGCGCAGGATCATCTGGACACCATCGCAAAGCTGGATCAGGAAGAATACAACCGCCGCGTGTCAGCCAAGGCCTACGAGCTTTACGCTCAGCGCGGTTATAAGCATGGTTACCATCAGGAAGATTGGGCCCAGGCTGAGCGGATCGTTAAGGAAGGCTTGCAATAATATTTTTAATTCAGAGCGGGTCATTGCCAAAGAGTAAGTCAGGACAGAATTCCTGATTTACTCTTTTTTTGTTTGTCTACCAAGGTTTTTATTATTTAGAAAAGGTAAACAATCCTTCGTCATTGCGAGGAGCGCCGTGCGGATAGTCTTGGTAAGCGACGAAGCAATCTAATACGCTGAATAAGATCGCGTCGCAATGACGCTATGATTGTTGAAGGGGGAGCTCTTCGTCATTGCGAGGAGCGCCTTGCGGATAATCTTGGTAAGCGACGAAACAATCTAATACGCTGAGTAAGATTGCTTCGCTCCCGTTGGTCGCTCGCAATGACAGAGAGCCCGGGGGAGCTGCCTGATAAGTGAGATGCAATGGCATGCATGGGAACATGAGCTATGAGTGGTGAGAAAAAAGGCTACGTCTATATGCTGACAAACCCCGCGCATACCGTCCTTTATACAGGAGTTACAAGTGATTTAAAAAAGCGTGTGTGGGAGCATAAACAAAAATTGAGCGGGTTTACACAAAAATATAACGCAACAAAATTGGTGTATTACGAAGTGTTTGAAGGTTTGATGGAAGCGATTGCAAGAGAGAAACAGATCAAGGCGGGATCACGAAAGAAGAAAGATGCTTTGATCGACGCATTTAATTTAGAACGACGAGATTTATATGAAGAGATATAAGCGTCAGGACGTAGCCTGTAGTGTTCGTCATTGCGCGGGAGCCGCAGGCGACCGATGCAATCTCTGATGCGTATTAGATTGCTTCGGCCTTCGGCCTCGCAATGACGTGAAAGAGAGTAGCAGTAACTATGCTCAAAATCCCCGCCACATATGAAGCGCTCCTAAAGCGCGTGAAGCAGACGCTCATCGAAGGCCAACAGCGCGTTGAATCCGAGCGCGTGCGCACCTATTGGGAAACCGGGCGCATCATTCACGGCCACATTCTGCAGAATAAAGACCGCGCCGATTACGGCGCGCACGTCATTGCGGATCTGGCCCGCGACCTTAAGGTCGACAAGAGCCTGGTCAACCGCTGTTTAAAGTTCGCCCAAAAATATCCAAGTCTGCCAAATGTGGCCCGCGGGCCACATTTGAGCTGGAGTCATTATCGTCGATTTATCGCGATTGGTGATGAGAAAAAACGTTTGCGTCTTGAAGAACAAGCCAAAGCCAACGAGTGGACCGCCGAAGAACTCGGCGAACAAATTAAATTGGGACGGGACAGCAACGACAAACCTTTACCACCAAAGAGAAAAACTCCCCAAACGCCGTTGGTCCCTCTGCGCGGGGAGCTTTACACCTACCGCATTGTGACGCGCCCCACCGTTGGTGCGGGAGAAGACTCGGGGCTGTTAATTGACCTGGGTTTCGGGATTTTTCGTGAATGCGAAAGCAAAAGCGTTCTGGAAAATGACATTGTGCGTTCCTCCAAACGCGACGACAATTACCGTCTCACCAAAATTGAAGCCACCGCCGCGCAACTGTTCACCTACGCGGCGTACGTGGAGCGGGTCATTGACGGCGATACCCTTAAAGTGCGATTGGATTTGGGGTTCGGCATGTTCACCCGTCACGAACTGCGTCTGCGCGGGATTGATTGTCCGGAGATGTCGACCAAGGCAGGCGAAGCCGCCCGCGCCTTTGTGCAGTCCTATATTAAGGAAGCCCAACAAATCATCGTGCGCAGTTCGCGCAATGATAAGTGTAATGCCCCTAGTTAAGCAAGAGAATATTTGTGTAGGATGAGTTCATTGTTAACTGACCAGTTTTTGTAAAATTCTTCCGGCGTTTTGAAAAACAGAGCTTGGTGCGGGAAGTCGGTGTTGTAATTGTTTATCCAGGTTTTCAGGTCATCTTGAAGATCGAAGGGGTTGTCCCATTCGTTGATCCAGATAAAGTCTTCTTTGATGAGTCGGATGACGCGTTCAGTGTCGGCGTTGCCCTTGGGATTGGACCAGGTCGTGAAGATTTGTTGGATGCCGGCCAGAGAGCAGTTGAGCATGAAGCGGCTGCTCGTTGGTTGACAACCGTTGTCCGAGATTAAGAATAAGCGTTCTTTCAAAGTGTCCTTGATCCCGTTGGGGACCCGGTTGTTGATGGCCATTTCCAGGGCATCAAGCCAGTCATCGGTTTTGGACTGGATGCTTAGACTGTAACCGATGATTTCTGTAATGTAATGCCACCACTTAAGCAAGGGAAAATTAAGCTAGAACCGGATGTTGTTTGTTATCAGTCATCTCATGTTTTGAATTTTTGAATAATTTCTGCGGGAGGAATATTTTGTTAAAGAAAAGCGTACTCGGGTGTTTGTTGAGCATTTTGATATTTAATCCGGCTTTTGCGGATGAAGAGTGGGCCCGGCAAGAGAGGGTCAAAATGTTTGGCCGTCTCCTGGCTGAAGGACCGGGATACAAGGTGTATTCGCCGGACGCCGAATGGAACGGGAATGTTCCGACGTGTCCTGCCC
>JAEUSC010000273.1 GCA_016789035.1 Candidatus Omnitrophota bacterium | reverse complement strand
AGACAAAAAATAAGTCCGAGCAGGTCAAGCAGTTTGAAGAAAGTATTAAGAAATCCCAAGATGCTCTTAAAAGGACAGACCAAGAGATTGCTTTAAGCAGGATTGACTTCGCAGAGCGTCAAAAACAGCAAAATTATCTTTTGCAGATTTTAGCCTTGGCACGGGAAAAAGGCGTTGTTCATATGGATATGAAATCTGTTGTGGAAAATCAGGAAGTATTAAAGCAAAAAGTGATTTATGGCGATAAGCGTGTGCGAGAATTGGAGCGGGAATGGAAAGACTTATCGTTTTGGTATGGCGATACAAATGAAAGTCTTCCTCAGCTGATGGCCATTAAAAAGCAGCTCCATGACCAAATTTTAATCTACCAACAGCTTCATGTTTCAGATCAATGGAGTCGCGAGCATGTAGAAATTGATAAAAGTGAAAGGGAGATCAAGGAGCTGGTTTTTACACATGATTTGTATAAGGACATGCTTAAAGTTTTAGACAATCAATTCGCAGGCGAACGGCGGTCCAAAGAATCTGTTCAGGAGGAGCGAAAGTTGCAGCTCAATTTAAGCCGGTTGAAGCAAGAAAACAGGCACTTGCAGGAAAAAGTTCAGGAATTGCGTCTGCAAATGGTCAATTTCGATAAGCAAAAGGCTAGGCTCGAACGAAAAATGGACTGATAAATATGTGGTTGTCGGGTTTGACAGTTCATCCGGGTCGTGTTATATTTCAACTGGTGTTCTACGTTCTTTCAGATGAATTTTATGCGGTAAACCATTCGTAAGGATGGGGCACAAAGCTATAGGGCCCTGAAAAGGGTAGCCAGTTGCGATTGAAAAGACCCTATTCTCAGAGTTGGATAGGGTTTTTTTATTGGATATTGAAAGGAGGTTGAGCTAGTTTTATTTTATTTGGCTGGTCTAAAATCAATAGGGGTCTGAATTAATTGTCATTATTCTTCTTATTAGGACTCTCTGATTGGACTGTGCCGTAACCTAAGGAGAGAAAAATGAAACGTTTAAGAAATCAAAAAGGTTTTACATTAGTTGAAATCATGATCGTTGTTGCAATTATTGCACTTTTAGCGGCGATCGCCATCCCTAACCTGTTAAGGGCCAAGATGTCCGCAAACGATGCGTTGGCTAAAGCGACGTTAAGATCCTTATCCACTGCATCGGAGTCCTATGCTACATCAAACTCGGGTAACTATCCGGGTAACGAAACATCCTTGACAGGTGCTACTCCGCCGTACTTAAATACGAATTACTGTGATACGACTCTGTCTGGTTATGATTTTGAATGCACTTGGGGTCCTGGCACATATACATTCACTGCTACCCCAGTGACGGTTGGAACGTCAGGAACAACCACATTCACAATTACGACAGGTGGTGTTTTAACTCCGTAGTTTGAAGTTGTACGTGGTTTAAAAAGAGAGGCTTTCAAGCCTCTCTTTTTTTTTGAAATTTCTATTATCGGGTGTGCACATTTACTTCTTAAGGTTCTACTTCAATGACAATCTAAAAGTATTATTTTTCAAAAGCTATTGGCTAGCAAAGCATTGTGTAAATTAAGCTTACATGTAAAAAAACAATCTTTTACCTGATTTATTAAATTAATTTGATAGAATACAAACTATCATGAAACAATTAGCGCATTTAAATCTATTAATGGAGCAATACTTCCGGTTTGTAAAGAAGTTGTTGCCGGGTGAAAAGGGCGTTTCTAAGGTTGGTTTTGATTTGACAAACGATTCCTGCAAATATGTGGCTTTGACCCAAACTGGGGAAAGCTATGAGATTCAGAGCTGGGGGATTAGGTCATTTGAGCCAGGAAATGCTACAGAAGCGCTCAAACATTTATTGCATAATCCTGATTTGGTAAGTAAATCACCGGTCACATCGCTCTCGGGGAAAGGTACGCTGATCCGTTATGTCGACATGCCTCGCATGTCGATCGTTGATTTGAAAAAGTCGTTTTCCCTGGAGGTCGATAAATATTTTCCTTTCGATAAAGATTCCATTTACACCGATTGTTGTATTCTTGATCCCAAAAGCAAAGATAAGAAAATGGCTGTGCTGATTGCGGCTGTAAAGAAAGAAATGGTCGACGATCGTGTTAAGACATTGACATCAGCCGGATTTGAAGTGCAGCAGATGACGATTAACGCCATTGCTGTTGCCAACGCATTTCAAAAATTAAAAGGTGGCGCTTCGGCAAGTCATGAGTCGGAAAAAAGTGCAAAAGCCATTTTGGATATCGGAGGGACGGTCAGCAATTTAATGATTCTAAAAGACAGGGTTCCTCGATTTACCCGCGATATTTTTATCGGAAGCCAGGAAGTTACCAAGCGAATTTCCAATACGTTGGGGATAAGTCCGGATGAAGCAGAGCGCTTGAAGATGGAGCCAGGTGACCAGTTAGAGAATATTTACAATATCTGCGAATCGACCATCGCCAATTGGGTTTCAGAAATTCGGCTTTCGCTCGACTATTTTATTACGGAAAAAAATATTCAGGTTGATGAGCTTTTATTGACTGGTGGCGGGTCCATGTTGGTGGGCATTGAAACCATGTTTGAGAAAAATTTAGATTTGAAGGTTCGTACCTGGGATATCTTAACCGGAGTAAATCTGGCCCCAAGTCTTGATAAAGAAACTATAAAAAAACAATCCCCCCGACTGGCTGTGGCCATGGGATTGGCTTTGAGTCAATATGATTGATATTAATCTTGTTCCAGAGCAGTTTCGTAAACGCCGTCGAAGTGAATTGCTCTCAGGTGGCGTCTTTAATATTCCCCGTGAAGTTTTATTTGGCATCGGTGGGGGGATTTTGGCGCTAATGTTCCTCGTGGATGGGCTTTTTTTTGCGGTCAAAATTTTTAAATTTTTGGAATACCAGCATGTCAAGGCCAAGTGGCAGGACATCCAGCCTGATAAGTCCACTATGGACACGATTAAACAGAATCTTCAGGAAGTCCAGAAGGAAGTTAAAGCGATCAAGGATATTACCGATGGCCAAAGTTCCTTGTGGTCGCAAAAGTTAAATGCCATAAGTAGCGGTCTGCCCAAAGGAGTGTGGTTGCGTAAAGTGACCCTCACAGATAAGCAATTGTTTATTGAAGGTTCAACGGTGGCTCAGGGCCAAAGCGAAGTCATTAATGTGGGCAGCTTTGTTAGTAATTTAAAGAAAGATACTGATTTTACGCAGGACTTTGAGACAATAGAAGTCGATTATATTCAAAGCCGAAAGACCGAGGGGCTCCAAGTTTCTGATTTTACGATCCTTGCCAAATTAAAATGAGCCTAAAATTAGACCCAATCATTGATCAGCTAAAGAAATTGGACCCGAAGTATCATTATTACTTCTTGGGGGGGGCGTTATTACTTATCTTTTTGATCAATTATTTTCTCTTGCTGAATCCACTTCTGGGGTCATTAAACAAGGTTAACGAGCAGATTTCCGAACTCCGTCATAATATTCAAGATGTTAAAAGTGATGTTGCGAGAGTCGGGCAAAACCGTAATCAATTGGAGAAGATCAAAAACCAGGTCAAAGAAGTTAAAGTGAAAATCCGCTCCGCGCAGGAGGTGCCCCTTATTTTGGAGGACATTTCAAGGATTGCCAATGATCAGGGCGTCAAGATTGACCAATTAATGCCCCTTAAGGACCAGAAAGTGCTTCTTGCCAAACAAAAAGATGTAGAGTATTATGCGTTACCGATTTTGATACAGGCCCGCAGTCCTTATCATGATCTTGGACGCTGGCTAGCCCAATTGGAGGAACGAAAGATTTTCTATAATTTGGGTAGCTTGAGCATTCTGACGAATCCCAAAGATACGATGCGTCATCAAGTACAGTTAACGGTCAAGGCTGCAATTTTTGAGCCTACAAAACCGGAGAAAAAGGAAGAAAAAAAGGACGATAAGAAAGTAGAGAAGCGAGGAAAGAAATAATGCTGCGCAAAGTTCTTTTCATTCTTTTTCTATTTATGGGGGGGTATGCGCAAGCGTATGAAGACCGTGGTGTCCGTGATCCTTTTTGGCCGTTAGTTTCCGCCAGCGGAACTATCATTAATTATGGCCAGGATGTTTCGGTTTCCGATATGATTTTGGAAGGAATTGTTTCAAATGGCGAAGGGGCATATACAGCAATCATTAATGGCGCCGTTGTTGAAGTGGGTGATTCGGTGGGCCAATATTCAATCAAGAGTATAGAATCTCAAAAAGTTATTTTATCTAAAGAAAATGAGATTTTTGAATTGGATTTGAAAAAGGGAGGTGAGTAATGAAGGGGAAAGTGGCCATTGTAATTGCAGGGATAATTGGCTGGACTTTCGTCTGTACGCCCCAGATGATTTTTGCCCAAGATGGCAATGCGCAGATGGCTCAGGACACTCAAGCACTGGAAAAAGAAAATCCGGAAATCGCGAAAAAGAACGGTTTGGTGTCCATTGATTTTCGAGATGCAGATATCAAAAACGTTTTAAAAGTTTTGGCGTACAATAGCGGCGTCAATATTGTTGCGGGGCCGGAAGTCACCGGTCTAGTAACTATTCAGTTGAAAGATGTGCCCTGGCAAAAGGCGTTGGACGTGGTGCTTTCCACTTATGGATATGCTTATGAACGTAAAGGGGATATTTTAAGCGTAACGACGGTTGAGAATTTAAAGAAGCGCAGGGAAGATGCATTGGTTTTGGCGGAACAAGAGCCTTTAGTGACGGAAACATTTACATTAAATTTTGGAAAAGCTTCTGAAATTATTGGTTCTATTGAAAAGATGAAAACTCCCCGAGGGTCTATTAATTTTGATCAGCGCACAAATACTCTGATTGTGACAGATATTCAGGGAAATATTGATTTGATGGAAAATGTGGTCAAAGCGCTGGATGCTGTGACTCCGCAGGTTGTCATCGAAGTTAAGGTTGTGGAGACAACTTTAACCAATACAGAAAATATGGGGATTGATTGGACTGTTAAAGGGACAGCCCAAATGGGAAAAAGTCCGACAGCATTTCCATTTAAGTTTGGCGAGAGTAATGATTTCCTAAGTGCATTTCCATCGCCCGCCGCAACAGAATTTTCCTACGGAACGCTTAATGCGTCGACTTTAACCGCAGTTCTTGAATTATTAAAAACCCGCTCAAACACAAACATTCTTTCCAATCCGAAAGTCGTTACCTTGGATAATCAAATGGCGCGGATAGTGGTTGGTAGTCAGTATCCAATACCAACCTATACATATAATGAACAACAAGCAAAATTGCAGGTATCCGGTTGGCAGTATAAGGACATCGGGATCATTTTTGAGGTGACGCCGCATGTAAATAATGCGGGATTTGTGACCATCGATCTACAGCCCAAGATTACGGCAATCCTTGATTTCGTGACAGTCGAAAATACACAATTGCCTCGTTTAAGTACAGAAGAGGCGACAACAAAAGTCATGATCAAGGATGGGGACACGCTCGTTATTGCAGGACTGATTAAAGATCAGGTCACAGATACAAAGAAGAGAGTTCCAATCTTGGGAGATATTCCGGTAGTTGGAGAATTATTCCGCAAGAGTGAAACCAAAAAAGATAAGACAGAATTGATGATCTTCTTAACACCTCACATTATTACGCCCGAATTGAAAACTGCCACAGCCGGTTCAAAAGTGTAAGGGTAAAGTTGTGTATCAACCGGTAAATGTTGAGGTGGACAAGTGGCAAAAGAAATTTTGATTCACATCGCTGAAGGAGAACGACGTGTGGCAATCCTTCAGGATGGAAAATTAGATGATTTTTATATTGAAGTGGATCGTCAGCAATCCTTATTAGGTAACATTTATAAAGGACGCGTCGAGTCTATCCTGCCGTCGATCAACGGGGCGTTTGTCAATATCGGCCAAGAGCGCAACGGTTTTTTATATCTCACCGACGCCGATCATCCCTTCTTAAATGACCTTGATGAGGTCGAAGAAGAAGTCTCCGGGGCGCGCAAAATCATTGATAAGATTTTTGGCCGCGTTAAGAAGAAAAAGGAAGAAAAGAAGGTTCGTAAACCGGAGCCTCTGTCATTGAAGCAGGGACAGGAAATCTTGGTTCAGGTTGTCAAGGATCCCTTTGCAGCTAAAGGGGCGCGATTGACAACGCACATCACCCTGGCCGGTCGGTTTGTCGTTTATATGCCGGTCGATAAACATTCTGGGATTTCAAAAAAGATCGACACCCCAGAGGAGCGTCAGCGACTGCGGGATATCCTTCGCGAATGCACTTTTGTTAAATCCGGTGGTTTTATTGTTCGGACTGCTTCTCAGGATCAAGGTAAAAGAGAAATTACAAGAGATGCCAAGTTTTTGGTGACCATTTGGGACAAAGTGCGTGGAGTTTCCAAGCAGAAGCAGGCCCCCGCACTCATTTACAAAGAATATGATCTGATCTTAAAGGTCGTTCGAGACTTTTTGAAAGAAGATGTGACGCGTTTGGTGATTGACTCCGAAGAGGAGTATCACAAAATGCGTAAGTTTGTTCAGACTTTGATCGGTAAAGAGATGGTCGACCGCATTCATCTTCACAAAGGGCCAGCGCCTCTTTTTTCCGAGAAGAACGTGGCGCATGAACTCGAAAAGATTTATGACCAAAAAGTCTATTTAAAGTCAGGTGCCTATGTGGTCATCGAACCCACGGAAGGTCTTATTGTTGTTGACGTCAATAGCGGCCGATTTAAAAGCCGAGGGACTCCGGAGGAGGCGGCTTTTCAAGTCAATATGGAGGCGGCGCCGGAAATTGCCAGACAACTTAGGCTTAGGGATCTTGGGGGAATCATTGTTATCGACTTTATAGACATGAATCGCGAGGATCACAAGCGAAAGGTTTTAACTGCCCTTAAAGAAGCGTTGGCGCAGGATCATTCCAAGACTGAAGTCAATAGGATATCGCCTTTGGGATTGGTAGAAATGACACGCGCGCGGGCCGGCAATACAGTGGAATCTTTGAAATTTCACAAATGTCCCTACTGCGAAGGCCGGGGACGGGTCAAAATTGACTAAGGGGAGTTCAAACTTTTTTTTTGACTTTATACGATTCATAGGTACAATAGGGTCTCTTATGGATTTGAAATATAATGGGTTGGGCGTCTAGCCGGTAGGCGACGCGGATTTAGTAATAATGATGGAGGGTGGTTATGTTTGCAGTCGTTGAAGTAGGTAATTCGCAGTTTCAGGTTGCGCAGGGTGATGTTATTAATGTCCAGCGTCTGGATTTAGAAACCGGAAAGACCATTGATTTGGAAAAAGTTGTTTTATTTGTCGATGGTGACGATGTACGCATCGGCCAGCCATATGTTAAAGGTGTGACCGTATCAGCTAAAATCATTGGCGAAAGTAAAACAAAGAAAGTTCTGGCTTTCAAGTACCGTAAACGAAAAGATTCGTCCAGTCAGCGCGGGCATCGTCAAACATTAACCGCATTAAGTATTACAAAAATTTCTGGTTAGTATCCATTGTTGAAGGTTTTCAAAAATACGATTTATTTGGGACCTTCAACATTTTTTTTAATCCTAATATTTTTTAAAACAATGGCTTTCGTAGACCAGGCAATCATTAATGTTAAGGCTGGCGCCGGCGGCAAAGGATGCGATAGTCATTACCGTGATCTTTGGATGAGGTATCCCCGACCCGATGGTGGCAATGGCGGAAATGGCGGCGATGTTGTTTTTATCGCAGAGCGGGGCCTGCAGACGCTTTTGGATTACCGTTTTAAGAAGCATTATCAAGGTGGGCGCGGCGGTCATGGGGGCAGCAAAGGGAAAAAGGGCAGGACGGGTGACTCAGCGTTATTGAAAGTTCCTGTCGGGACTGTTCTTTGGGATGACGATACAGATCTTCTCATTCGCGATCTTTCGCAGCACGGGCAGTCCATTGTGGTAGCCCAAGGCGGGCATGGTGGTTTGGGAAATATGCATCGGGATGTCTCAACTCCGCCGACTTTGGGCGAAGAGCGCAACATTCGTCTGGAACTAAAACTCATTGCCGATGTCGGGTTTGTGGGCTTTCCTAATGCAGGTAAATCAACGCTCATTTCTAGTATTTCTAAGGTAAGATCTAAAATTGCTAATTATCCTTTCACAACAAAACAGCCGATATTAGGAATCGTGAAAGGTGAAGGTGACGAGACAGATTTTATCGTTGCTGACCTTCCAGGATTAATAGAAGGGGCTCATTTGGGAAAGGGACTGGGGCTGCAATTTCTCAAACATGTGGAGCGTACAAAAATATTGGCCCACATCATTGATATGTCGGGGAGTGAAGGACGAGACCCATTGGATGATTATAAAAAAATCAATGGTGAGTTAAGCGAGTATAGCCAGGATCTGTCAGAGAAAATTAAAGTTGTCGTGGCCAACAAAATGGATCTGCCTGAATCGGCTAATCATCTGAAACGATTTAAAAGAAAATATAAAGAAAAAATTTTTGCAATTTCCGCTAAAGATAAAACCGGTTTGGATGATTTGGTGGGACATTTAAGGGCAACCCTATGTCGAGAAAATTTCCTAGACCAATCAAAAGAGTAGTCATCAAATTAGGTTCCAGCCAGGTTGCTGATCATTCCCTCAGAGCTCGTCTTTCAAGTTTGAGTTCTCTGGTTGAGCAAATTTGCACCATTCAAAAAGAAAATATTGATGTTATTGTGGTTTCCTCGGGTGCCATTGTTTTGGGAATGGGGGAGTTGGGTGAGAGGGTGCGCCCAAAGGAACTGGCAGCTCTTCAGGCTCGTGCCGCGATCGGTCAGAATGCGTTGATGCGAATTTTTACAGATTTATTTAGGAAGCGTGAAAAGATTTGCGCTCAAATCCTTTTGACCTGGGATGACTTTAATGATCGCTTGCGTTATGTGAATGCGCGAAATACGTTTAATGCGATTCTATCTCAGGGTGCTGTCCCTATTATTAACGAGAACGATACAATATCAACCGAAGAAATAAAGTTTGGCGATAACGATCGTTTATCGGCGTTGGTTGCAGGTTTGGTGCATGCTGATCTTTTAGTCATTTTGTCTGATGTGGAAGGTCTTTATGATCCCAAAGATCAGGAGAAGAAAATTTTTGAAGAAATCCGTGAGATTACTAAGGAAATCGAGGGCATTGCAGGCGGCGCTCGCAATAAAAACATTTCTAGGGGAGGCATGCGGGCGAAATTGGAAGCTGTTAAAATAGCCACCAGCGCAAATATTCCCTGTGTGATTGCCAATGGCCAGACAGAAAATGTTCTGATAAGAATACTGAACAAGGAACGGGTCGGTACGCTTTTTGTTGAAAAGGAAGACAGGCTTTTGGCCCGACAACATTGGATTGCCTTCGGAGCCAAGCCCAAAGGGGTAATCGTTGTTGATGAAGGCGCCAAGCAGGCGTTGCTTCAAGGTGGTCGCAGCTTATTGTTGCCCGGTGTTGTGCGTTTGGAAGGTCATTTTAAGAAGGATGACGTAGTTGTTGTTTGTGATTCGGATGGGTATGAATTTGGACGCGGGGTCGTTAATTATGCATCAGACGATGTGAGGAAAATCGAGGACAAAAAGGGGAA
>JAEUSC010000238.1 GCA_016789035.1 Candidatus Omnitrophota bacterium | reverse complement strand
AGCCAACCAAAACCTTTACACGATCCGCAAAAATCGTCTTTTCCCAACTCGCAACACACCCCTTTTAGGTCTAACATTCTCGCTTTCCACAATTTCTCCGTCGAGACTTATCGCCTTTTGCTGAATCAAACGTCTTGCTTCATTCCTAGAAGGAGCTAATTTATTGACAATCAAAATCATCAGAACATCTTCATTATCTTTAAGTTTATGCTCTGAAATTTCATCAGGCAGCTGATGCTGACTGAAGATTGACTCAAAATTTATTCGTTCTTCACCTGCTTTTTCTTCCGAATAAAATCGCCTAACAAGTAATTGCGCCAACTGCAACTTAGCTTCTTTAGGATGAAGTTGCTTGACATGATTCAAATCTACATCGGTTAAAATCTGGTAATACCGAATCATCAATTCGTCTGATACAGACATCACTTTTCCGAAAATCTCGGCGGAACTTTCCTGGATCCCTATATAATTCCCCAATGACTTTGACATTTTATTGACACCGTCAGTACCTTCTAACAAGGGCGTCATAATTACAACTTGCGGCTGCTGGTTGAAAGCTTCTTGAAGCTGCCTTCCCATCAGCAAATTAAATTTTTGGTCCGAACCACCCAACTCAATATCTGCCTTTAAATGGACGGAATCATATCCTTGCAGCAGAGGATAAATGAATTCCAAAAGGCTAATTTCTTTTCCGGATTCAAATCGTTTTTTGAAATCAGCCCGAGCTAACATTTGAGCTACAGTCGAATGCGCGCTCAATTCGAGAATTTGCTGGGCGGACAATTTGGCAAGCCAATGGCTGTTAAAAACCACCTCAGTCTTATTAGGATCAAGGATCTTAAATACTTGCTTCTTATAAGTTTGAGAGTTTATCTCAATCTCGGAGACGCTCATCTTTCGTCGGATCTGATCCTTGCCTGTAGGATCTCCCACCTGAGCCGTAAAATCTCCTATGAGAAAAAAAACACGGTGGCCTAAATCTTGAAATAATTTAAGCTTATTGAGTAAAACGGTATGACCAAGATGAATGTCTGGCGCTGTGGGATCAAAGCCAGCTTTGACGACTAAAGGTTTATCTTCATTAAGACTGCGTGTGAGCTTTGCCTCTAATCCCTCGAGATTAATGATTTCGACAGTTCCTCGAGAGATCTTTTTAATGACATCGCTCACACGCATATGGATTATAAGCGGGCGCTTACACCGATTTTCATTTGTTCAACATCAACCTTAATGACTCTAACTTTGATACGATCTGCAGGCTTAAGAGACGATGCTTGTTGCTTATCAATTTCTGAGGAGTAAACTAGCGCCTCAACATCTTGATCAAGCTTTACAAACACGCCGAAATTTGAGTTCATTACGACTTCCGCCTCAACTTCAGTGCCGACAGGGTATTTCTCTGCCAATTTGGGCCATGGATTATCGATTAACTGCTTTAATCCGAGAGTAATCTTGCGATTTTCTCCATCGACAGCTAACACTATAACCTGAACTTCCTGCCCCTTTTGTACAACTTCTTGAGGATGATTAACTTTCTTGGTCCAAGACATATCGGAAACATGGATCATCCCTTCCAGTCCTGCTTCCAACTCGACGAACGCTCCATAATCAGTAAAACCTCGGATAATGCCCTTGACCTTCGCTCCGACCGGAAACTTCTCGGCTGCGGACTTCCAAGGATTATCACCCAATTGCTTCATCGAAAGCGAAATTCGTTTATTATCTTTATCGACATTAATAATTTGTACTTCAATGTCATCACCCAATTTGAACATCTCTTGAGGATTGACCAATTTTTTCTGCCATGTGATTTCTGAGGAATGCAAAAGGCCTTCGATTCCCTTATCAATCTCCACAAAAACCCCATAAGGCATGATATTGACAACCTTACCGCGAATTTTACTACCCGTCGGGAATTTATCGTAAACCGCTTCCCACGGATTAGAAACAATCTGCTTCAATCCCAAAGAAACTTTGGAATTTTCTTTATCAAAATCCAAAATCATAACTTCGATCTTGTCGCCGATTGATACGATTTCAGATGGATGATTGATTCGAGACCAGCTCATATCGGTAATATGCAGCAACCCGTCGACTCCGCCTAAATCAACGAAGGCACCAAAATCTGTAATTCCTTTGACAGTTCCCTTACGACGTTCGCCTTTTGTCAATTGACCCCAAAGTTTTTCGCGAACTTCTTCCCGTTCTTTTTGGACCATTTCCCTGCGGGAGAGAATAAGATTACGGCGCTGCTTGTTCATCTTAGCAACCAAGAACCGATACTTATGCGCCATAATTTCATGATTGGAAAGTCCCTTGAATGCGGACAGGGACATCGGCAGGAATGCTTCTACTCCATAAACATCAACGATGTAACCGCCTTTAACAACGCGAACAATCTTACCTTCTACAAGATCCCCTTCATTAATTTCATCGGAAATTTTTTGCCAGCCTTTAAGCTTTTCAGCCTTTCCGTGAGATAAAACGAGACGACCATTATCATCTTCGATGATTTCGATTAAAACGTCAATCTGTTGACCAACCGAAACCTCATCATGGCTCCTGAATTCTTCAATAGCCACGAAACCTTCAGACTTAAAACCAATATCTACAACAACTTCCTTGTTTGTTACAGCAACGATACTACCTTTAACGATTTCGCCTTCCTTAATAT
>JAEUSC010000118.1 GCA_016789035.1 Candidatus Omnitrophota bacterium | reverse complement strand
TCCTATGTCAAAATTGTTAATTGTTGACGATGAGCCTGATGTCCGTGAGTTTGCCAAAAGTTTTTTTAGAAAACGCGACATTGATGTGATTACAGCCAGCGGCGGTCTGCAGGCCCTTGAACTCATTACGCAGGAGGCGCCGCAACTCATTCTGTTGGATGTGCGCATGGAAGAAATGTCGGGCATGGAAGTGTTACGGGAATTGCGCACACGCAAAAACACCACGAAGGTCATCATGGTCACAGGCGTGGAAGATGAGGAAGTGATCGGCGAAGCCAATAAGCTTGGTGTGATGGGCTACATCCATAAACCGCTCGTCCTTGATGAATTAGAGAAAATAGTATTGGCGCAACTCAATAGCTAAAGTTAAATCGAATGGCAATGATCTTTGTGTGAGGCTGTTTAAGCGCGTCACAGGACACACATTCCCTCCTCATGAAAATCGACTACAAAAAAGAATTAGAAACCGCCAGCAAAAGTATGATTATGATCCACGATCCCAAGCTTTTGATTAAGCTGATCGTGCGCATGATTGTCCATAAGGTTCACATCAAACACGCTGGCATGCTCCTGTATGAACCTAAGAAAGATGCCTATATTCTTTCCATTTCGCGAGGGGAGATGGGCGTCAGAATTCCCGAAGGCTTTGCCCGTTTTCCTAAAGACAATCCCCTGATTAAGATTTTTGTGGAGCGCGAACATAAATATCTTATTGAAGACAAGCATGCGCTCTTGATGGAAGACTTAAACAAGTTGATTTGGAAAGAAAGTCTGATCGAAGGCAGGCGCGGCACGAAGCGACTCTTACAGGAAATTGTCGCGCAAATGCCTATGCTCAATGCCATTGCGTGCGTGCCGGCGTATTATCAGCATAATCTTTTGGCGGTTCTGCTTTTGGGGCAGAAAGAGGATGCAACCCGTTTTGAGCAGGAAGAGCTCGATTTTTTCTCAGCGCTGGCGTCGGATGTGGCCATGGCCATCCGTAATGCCCAGTTGTTCGATGAGCTCAAGCGGGAGGCTGACCGTAACCGCAATCTTTTTATTCAAACAACCATTGCCTTAAGCTCGGCGATCGAAGCCAAGGATGCTTATACGCACGGACACACGGAACGCGTGACAAAATATTCCATCGCGGTTGCCCGTCATATGGATTTGCACGGGATGTATCGGTTTCCTCCCAAGTTTTTTGAAAATTTATATATTGCCGGATTGTTGCACGATATCGGCAAGATCGCTGTCCCTGAGTCCATTTTGTGTAAGACGGATATTTTGACTCCCGAAGAATTTGATATTATGAAGACCCATACAACGCGCGGGGCGGAAATTCTTAAGCCGCTAACCGAGTTTACTCAATGTCTAGATGGGGTTAAATATCATCATGAGCGTTATGATGGTCTAGGCTATCCTGAAGGGTTGAAAGGGGATGCCATTCCCATGGTTGCGGCGATCATCGCTGTTGCTGACGCCTTTGATGCCATCACAACCGACCGCTCCTACCGTAAGGCTGTCAACCGCGAGGCAGCGATTGAAGAAATCCGTAAGAATATCGGCAAACAATTCAATCCCTTGCCTGCCCAAGCGTTGATTGAGCTTTTTGAGCGGGGGGAAATTTAATTTTTTTTAGGTCAGTTTATGCCTGTGTTGGCAACTGCACGTGAAAAGTTGTTCCCTGTCCCAGTGTGCTTTCCACAAATATCTTCCCCCGGTGTTCCTTAATAATCCCGTGTGTGATCGATAAGCCTAAGCCCGTTCCTTTTTCTTTCTTAGTAAAAAAGGGATCGAAGATCCGAGAAAGATCCTCTTTGGGAATGCCGCAGCCGTTATCAGCAATAGTTATGATCAGAACTTTATGATCAGTGGATAGCTGCGTTGTGAGTTGGAGGTGGCCATTCTCAGACATAGCCTCGATGCTGTTAAGCATGATATTAAGCAGGGCTTGCTTGATTTGCTTGGCATCAAGCGGAATCTCGGGGATGTGGGCTTTATTGAAGATTCGTATGACTTCGATTTTTCGGGCGATCATCTTCGCGCTTAAGGCGTCAATAACTGTTTCTATGATTTTATGAATATCGGATTTGGCTAACTGAGGGGTAGACGGTTTGGCGTAATCCAGAAGATCATGGATAAGCTCGTTGATTCGTTCCGCGTCTTTGATGACAATCGGAATAAACGTGTTGAGAAATTCTTTGTCCTGAATTCTTGTGGGTAAATACTCACAGAATGTCTTGATCGAAGTCAACGGGTTTTTGATCTCGTGGGCCATCCCGCTGGCGAAGGTTGCGATGCTTTTTAAGCGGTCGGTTTGGATAATTTCTTGACGCAATCGTTCGTTTTCATTTGAAATATCTTCAATGCTGCGTTTAAAAAAAATGTTATTCACATGATATTGAATTTTATTGCGTATTGGAATGATTATAATGCCGACAATAAATGCTGTGATGATGCTGAATCCTAAGGATTTGTATCCTAGGTATACCTGTAAGAAGCGTTCCGAGACTAAAATAGTTAGCGCATAAAATAATAAAACGGAGATAAGTAAAAGTGAGTATACAAGACCTTTACGAAAGGCGAATTGTATATCAAGGAATTGATACTTTAATATTGCATAGGTTACAACTAAAGAATGCAGGGGGATAAGAAAGTTCCCATAAGGATACACATCAAAACCCAATATGGGAAGAAAGTTAAAAGTGCCTCCCACAAAACCAATGATTGATATATATAGTAAATAAATTTGGCGGTGTTCAGTATTTAAATGCTCTCTATAATACTTTATCAACGTTAAGTGTGATACCGTACAAATGATTACCCAATGAACGAAAGCAATTTTATAAAGTGGACTAGCAATAGGATAATAAAACGAATTTTGAAACAGTCTCATGCCGTTAAAACCTAAACCAAGCAGCGATAAGAGGGAAAAGCAAGCTGCTTGCGCATACGAGTATCGGATGAGAAAAACGTTTGTTTTTTGGGTCAATAAAAGGACGGCGTGTAGGAAAAATACCGATATTAAGAAAACACCGATGTGGCTTGTCCGCCATGTCAATTCTGCGAGTTGTTTATCTTCAATATTCGCTACAACAAAGGAAAACAATCCCCACCATAAGACAGCTAGAATGTGAAACGAGTAAATTTTAGTTAGTTTGGTCTTTCCTTTAAGAAAAATGAACAGAAAAAGCGGTAAATAGGTAATAGTGATTAATAACCCCGATATCGCAAAGGCATTAAGATGCATGGTTCTTGCCTTGGCTTTCTTTGGGCAGCGCAATGAAAAAATGTGTCCCCGTACCTACAGTGCTTTTAACACTAATCTTGCCAAGATGATGAGCGATGATCTCTTGGGTGATGGCCAGCCCTAATCCCACTCCATTATTTTTGCTAGTGAAAAATGGCTCAAATATTTTGTTCAGTGATTCGGGTTTGATTCCGATGCCAGTATCTTTAATAGCTATCGTGTATGTTGTTTCCTCACAACTGGTAGAGATCTGAAGTTTGCCGCCATTGGGCATTGCTTCGATGGCGTTAAATAAGATGTTAATCAAAGCCTGTTTGAGTTGGTTGGGATCAGCCAGGATTTCTTCTTTGGTTGTGTAGCCGCGGGTGAGTGTGATATTTCCTTTACGGCATTTGTGTTCAAGCAGTAACAGAACCTCATCAATAAGACTTGTAGGGTTGACCAAAATAAAAACAGGCGGAGACGGTTTGGCAAATGATAGCAATTGTGACAGTAAGTTTTGTATACGGCTGGTTTCTGAGAGTAGAGTGTTGCGGCATTTGTTCAGAAATTCAGGATCATTCTGTTTGCTGGGCAAATAATCAGCAAATGTGTTAATGGTAGTAACGGGATTCTTTATTTCATGGGCTAGGGAGCTAGCCAGAATGGCAACCGAACGTAGTTTGTCGGCATTGGTTAGTTCTTGTCGTAATAGTGCATTTTCATTGGAAATTTGGATAGGAGATCCTTTAAGGACAGCTATATCAATGAGCTTTTGTATGGAATTTCGCAGTGGAATAATGAGTAATCCAATGAGAAAGGCAGAAATGATGCTAAGGCCTAATGATTTGTATCCAAAATATTTCTGGACGGATTTCTCCAAGATCAGCACTGCGATGGTAT
>JAEUSC010000199.1 GCA_016789035.1 Candidatus Omnitrophota bacterium | reverse complement strand
AAACATGCCTTAATTATTTATGACGATTTGACTCGTCAGGCTCAGGCTTATCGACAATTGTCATTGCTGCTTCGACGTCCACCGGGCCGTGAAGCATACCCCGGAGATATTTTCTATTTGCACAGCCGTTTATTGGAACGGGCCGCTAAAATGAGTGATGCCAAAGGCGCTGGAAGTTTGACGGCATTGCCGATCATTGAAACACAGGCCGGTGACGTTTCTGCCTACATTCCGACCAACGTTATCTCTATTACAGATGGCCAAATTTTTCTGGAAACGGATCTTTTCAACGCTGGTCAGCGGCCCGCAATCAATCCTGGAATTTCGGTTTCGCGCGTCGGGGGAGATGCTCAGGTCAAGGCCATGAAAAAGACCGCGGGTTCTTTACGCCTGGACTTGGCGCAGTACCGCGAATTGGCGGCCTTTTCTCAGTTTGCCTCGGATCTGGATGCGGCAACGCGCCGGCAGTTGGATCGAGGTAAGCGTTTGATGGAAGTCATTAAACAGGGCATCCACGTTCCCTTGTCCGTTGTCAAGCAGGTATCAATCATTTACGCCGGTGCCAGCGGTCAGCTGGACGATATTCCCGTCAATAAGGTGAAGGAATTTGAGGCCGTTTTGCACGAAGGTCTGGATACCAAATACCAAGACTTTGTTCAGATGTTTAATAAGAAATTGGAAATGAGCGATGAAATCAAATCGGCTCTGGATAAAATTATTCAGGAAGTCAAAGCCAATTTCAAGAGTTAAGAGTTATGATCGGCATCAAAGAATTTAACAAGAAGATTACTAGCCTTAAAAATACGAAAAAAATGACCAAGACCATGAAAATGGTCTCGGCCAGCAAATTCAAGAAAGCGCATAAAGCCCAATCCAGCGCTCTTTCTTATGCGCGAGAACTCACCAGTATGATGAGCCGTTTATCCAAAACAGACGCGCAACTGGATCATCCGTTAATGGTCAAACCAAAAACTGTTAGTAACGTTCTTATTGTTTTGATCACCTCTGACAAAGGCCTGTGCGGAGGATTTAATAATAATCTTGTTCGTTATATTCGGGCCTGGGTTAATGAAAACGGAGCGAAGTATAAAAATATTTCTTTTAGTTTCTGCGGAAAGCGCGGATATATGTTAATGCGACGGTCGGCCACGGTTGTCAAAAATTATGAAGAGGTGACGGCAAAGCCGACATTTGCCCATGCAATTACGATCGGTGCCGATCTGGCCAAAGCGTACGAAACCCGGCAGTTCGATGAAATTTATTTAGCGTACAATCATTTTAACAGCGCTATGTCTCAAGTTCCTGTCATAGAAAAATTGATCCCGTTTGATTCTACAGTTATCAAACAGGAAAAGGCGGCTACACAAAATGTGGATTACATTTTTGAACCGGAACCCGCAGAGCTTTTTCAATTTTTGGTACCCAAATACTTGAATTTTAAAATATTTTTTTCACTTCTGGAAAATGCGGCAGGCGAACACGGGGCTAGAATGACGGCCATGGATAAAGCCACGGAGAATACTGGAGAACTGATTAATAAGTATATTCTGCTACGAAACCGCGCCCGTCAGGCGGCCATTACCACAGAGTTAATTGAAATTATTTCCGGCGCTGAGGCGCTTAAAAACTAATTGAGTTTTTATTTAAAGCATCGAAAGGTTTCCTATGTCATCAAAACAAGCCATCGGTAAAGTAACCCAGGTTTTAGGGGCCGTCGTTGACGTTTCCTTTTCGTCAGATCATCTTCCGAGAATCGGATCTGCTTTAAAAACTTCCAATTCGTTTATCAATTCCAATCCGGACAATCTCACGTTAGAAGTTGCCCAGCATTTGGGTGACAATATTGTCCGTACGATTGCGATGGATTCCAGTGAAGGTCTTATGCGCGGGCAGGAAGTTCGGGACACAGGAGAAGGGATTTTAATGCCCGTAGGAGAAGGGACTCTGGGACGGGTCATGAATCTGTTGGGCGAACCCATCGACAATGAAGGCCCCGTTAAAGCTGCTAAATTTATGCCGATTCATCGCTTGGCCCCTAATATAGAGGATCAGGATACCTCATCGTCCGTGTTGGTTACGGGGATTAAAGTTATTGACCTTTTGGCCCCTTATCGTAAGGGAGGTAAGATCGGTTTGTTCGGAGGCGCTGGCGTCGGAAAAACCGTTTTGATCCAGGAACTGATCAATAATATTGCAAAGGAACACGGCGGATATTCTGTGTTTGCCGGCGTAGGGGAACGCACCCGCGAAGGGACCGCCCTTTTTAAGGAAATGAAGGAAGCCGGTGTTATTGATAAAACGTCCCTTATCTATGGTCAAATGAATGAACCGCCGGGTGCCCGGGCTCGGGTGGCTTTGTCTGCCTTAACGGTTGCCGAATATTTCCGTGACGAAAAGCGTACGGACGTACTTTTATTTATCGACAATATTTTCCGCTTTACCCAGGCGGGATCTGAAGTTTCGGCATTGTTAGGCCGTATTCCATCTGCCGTTGGATATCAGCCAACATTGGGTACGGACATGGGAGATTTGCAGGAAAGAATCACGTCAACCAAGTGGGGATCCATTACCTCGATTCAGGCGATCTATGTTCCAGCCGACGATTACACGGATCCTGCTCCCGCGACGACTTTCGGTCACTTGGATGCTACCACTGAACTTTCCCGTCCGATTGCCGAGCTTGGAATCTATCCGGCCGTGGATCCTTTAAGTTCCACGTCAAGTATTTTGGCACCTGAAATCATCGGTGAAGAGCATTATAATGTCGCCCGCGGTGTGCAGGAAATTTTACAAAAGTATAAAGAGCTGCAAGATATCATTGCCATTCTGGGTATGGATGAACTGTCCCAAGAAGATCGTTTGACGGTTGACCGGGCCAGAAAGGTGCAAAAGTTTTTATCTCAGCCGTTTCATGTGGCTGAGCAATTCA
>JAEUSC010000198.1 GCA_016789035.1 Candidatus Omnitrophota bacterium | reverse complement strand
AAGCAATCCTCCAACGGAAACGGCGTTAGGCCGGGGAGATTCCGGTAATCCAAAAGGTCCTGTTGTTGGAGGAGAGACACCGTCGAGTGTAACCGCGAAAGCTACAACCGAAGTTTCGAATCAAGCTCCTATCAATAGCGTTGCTTCGACAGAAGCAGCTCGCAGTGTCAACATCGCCAATCAGATGCGGCAAATGATGGGCGTGAGCGAAAATGCGACAGAGGCGTTTCAGCCGATTCTTTCCAGAATTAATACAGTGGCATCTGAAGTTTCTACAGGAAAGTTAACAGGCGAAGATGCGGTCAGAGCTGTCTCCCGGCTTCAGTATGAAATCCGGATGGCCAAAGGCGAAACAGAAGAATTAGGATTTACATCTAAGGGTGATTGGAATCATGCGGAAAATATTTTGGCAAAGGTCAACGATCGCGCAACAGAGAAATCAACAGGTCCTCCGGACGGAAAATCAGATAATGCTATTTTTGCTGCCACCAAGAAATCCAACCAATCTCAAAAATCAAGCATTTTAGACAATCTCATTACTCCCGTCAAAGAATGGCGTGCCAATCGTCAAGCGGTCAAGACCGAGCAGTCCGCCAAAATTACAATTCAACAGATTCAGTCAGAAATAAAGACCATTACCGATGCGATAGACGGCAAAGCTTCGCTGGGAACGGCTGATTTTCAGTCGATTCGGAACATTGAAGCACGGATGAAAGCTGAGATGGAAAGTAATTATTCTCGAAATCCTGAACAGTTAGCAGCTGCTCTAATCATGATTCGAACATTTGAGGCGGTCAATAGAGGCGATATCACTGCCCTAGAAGCATTACGAAAAGTCATTGTTCTTCCTGGTGCCGATGGAAAAACAACCATTGCCGCACAAGCCATGGCTGAAGTGTATGCCCGCAATCCAAATGCAAAATCCGTATTTGTTACAGCGGAAACAAAACTAGTTAACGATATGAAAATTGCATTGGACAAAATCAATGTCCAGCTGGCAACAGAAGGAAAGCCAACCATACCTGTTCAAGAACCTGTTGTGAATAACGGAGTAATAAGCGCTCCGATTAAAGGTATTACTGTCATGGATGTCGCACAGTTTAATCAGATGCGATCACAGGATTTATTAAAAGGCGTTTTTGGTTTTCTTGATGAGCCTCAATCCGGTTTCCAAGCCCCGGCCTTAAGAGTGACATCTGTCCAAGGATTGGGCAAGGAGAAGGTCGAAAAAGCCGCTAGCGATGCCAATGTGATGAATGAAGTTAAAGAATACGTTGCGGGGGCCAAGATTGAAACGAAATTATTTGAAATAGTCAATGACGTTACAGGCGGCGGTGAGAAAAATATCCAGCGCGTGATTCGCGATAATCCTCAGCTAGCCGAGCGAGAGATGAGCGTTGTTTTAAGTCGCTTGAAGGAGACCCCTGAATATCAGCAAAATCCTAACATGTATAGCGATGCAAAATTAAAAGTTTTAAGTAATGATGCGTCATTTGTCATTTACGGTGATAACGGCAAATATTACAAAATTAACAGAGATCCGGCTACCGGGAAAATGACGAGCTATTCAACTGTCGATGTTGATAGAGGGCATAGTCTTGATAAGACTGTTTATGGGGATAGCGGTACTGGCGAAACAGCAGGTCTGTATGGACGTGCCCGCATGATCGCGGTTAAGGAATTCTTTGCAGGAAGACAGGATGCTTTCGCAAAGGAGATTCCCGAAGGTTTTGATGTTTACTTAGAAGGGTTTGTCGGACGCAATGATAAGAGTGATAAAGTCACAACCTATGCCGATTCCGTCCAACAGCTGTCCGGTTTTGCGGCGTTTACAGCGACAGCTTCAGGTTTCAGGCCAACAACTGAGGCATTAAAGGCGCAGGTACTTGCTGTGAAACCAGAGTTGGAAATCACAAGCCCGGAATATGCCGGCAAATTTAGGTTAGATTTTGAAGCAGACAAATCGCAGCCCGAAATTATCGTTGGCGCGTTACGAAATGCAATCAATGATTCTGTATCAAGGGGTGATCGAAGAGATTTGTTGATGGTTTCTGACAGTAATAACAATAATCGCCAGGCTGCTGCTCAGGAAATTGCCAACCTCGCGGTGAAAGGATCAGAGTTTACGGGACGCGAAATTATTGTGGAAACAGGCAAGGATACCTTCAAGGTACTTGACTCTGGAGAAACTGATATTAACAAAGGCAGGGCGACTACATCTGAAGCATTGAAATCAGAAATTAGAAATGATCCTACCCGGCAAAGAATTTTAATTTTGCAAACATATGACGGTACGAACTTTGCCGCCGTTCCCAAGGAAGTTTCTTTGAATGCTAAAGGGGAAATTATTTTGACCAATGCTACATCCGAGGCCAATGTTCTTCAAACATTTTTGCGTTTTGGTATTACATCCGATATGAGTGTTCGGCGTTTGGAAGGTACAGCGCAACAGATTGTCTCCGGCAAGGATATCCGTTTAATTGACGTTGAAAGAGATCAGCTGATTGCTCTTAAATCGAATGTGACAAAGGCCGAGGCAGAATTGGCGGTTGCAAAGATGACAAAAGATGAATCGGACATTAAGGTTGCTGAGGGCGCTGTGCAGCAAGCCAAGGTATTGTTGGATGCTGGAATGTTGCGAGTGATGTCCAATATTCAAAGCGAAGTTAATACCAGAAATACAGAATTATTGGTGGTTGTTCCTAGAACATCTGTAAGCAAGGCCGCCGAGGCCAATACCGAAGCCTTACAGCGGCAAGTTGCGGCAGCATCTGTCAACCGCCATGTTGATGAGGTTAATTTAAGAAATGACTTATATGCTCTTAATAAATTACGAGAGCAGGGATATACAGGCGACACTATTAACCGCGCTTCACAAAATTATGAAGGCTATACTACGTATCAAGGAGTAAAAGATCCTAATAACAGTTTTGTGGGCTTAAAACCCGTCAGCTTTACAGCAGAGGCGCCAGTCGAGTTTACGTCCGGATTGAAACTAAACCAAGGCGAAACATACAATTATCAAAATAATTTGATCACGGCTTCGGTGTTGTCTCAAAACGATGATGACCAGAAGACTCAGATTCAACCGGTTGCAATGGTTAGCTACCTTCAACAGCCGTCAGGAGTCGGAAACTTAGGCGAAGTTAAGGTCATTCGTAGTGAGTTTAATAACGGAGTTGCTATCGTCCCCCGCAATGAATCACTTGATTCCGATGTAGCTATTAAAGATACTCATTATGGTTTTGATCAGAAAACCGGAGCGGTGACTGAACTTGGATATACCCTTGAGGTTCCAGAAAAATTAATGGGGCTTTACGGTTTTCAATCGAACGGTAATCGGAAAGATAGTTTAGAAAATGTCTTTGTTCCTCTTGATCAATACAAAAAGCAATTTGGTTTTGTTTCAGAGGTTGAAAAAGAAAAAGGATTCTCGGAAGGTGGTCTCGCGCCAATCCAGAACCTCTTGCATTCACAACTTGCGAGAAGCGGCAAGGCGGTTACGGCTACACCCTTATCAGATTCCCGCATGCAAAAGGTTATTGCTAAGGCTTTAGCAATAACAAGAACCCGCGAATCAAATGCCTTAACAACCGGGGCAAGGGATGTCGCATCTATCAGTGCGGTACGCGTGGCACTAGAGGATGTGGCATCATCAGAAAATAAACGCGCTAACCTATATTTTAATCCCATAACCTCACAAGAAGAATTAAGCGAAGCCAACCGAATTTTAGACTTCATTGTTAAAGGGCCCCATCGCGAAGGCCATGCCAAGGCAGGAGGGTTCGATCGATTGTCGCCTCAAGAGCAAGAGGAGATCACGCAAAAATTTAATGCACTTCATCCGGACGACCAGAGAAGCGTTCTAAAGGCCCGCGATTCCATTAAATCTGCCGGCTTGGCCGTAGATGAGACCTTCAAGGTAAGATACTTTCACCAGTTAAATGGCCGCCGTCTGGCTGGCCACGCAGGACGGTTTGAAGGCCATAGAAACATTTTCTTAACTCCCACCGCCGATGCGATCGCACCCATGCTAACCCAGATCGGCCGGCAGGATTTGATTGGCCGACAAGATGAAGATGCGGTTAACGAACGATTCGCTTACACACTCATACATGAAGCGCAAAGCATGGTTAAGCAGAACAGCGATGCTGATCAGAAAAAAGAAATGGCCATTTGGGAACAAAAATATGGCAAACCTGTGGAAGCTGCCAGTGTTCAAAAGAGACTTGAAAATGCCGGTGTCTTTACGAATGATCAAGGAAAAGCTGAATTTGTAGGTCAGTCATTATCGATCATGCAGATCAATGATGCGTTAACGAGATATCAACAGCCTGGATTGAGCGTTCAACAGCCTCAAACACCTATCAATGTCCAAGACAACGGATCATTTACCATCAATGCTCCCTTGGTCGATCAATTGACTTTGAATGTGCAAGGCCAAATCGAAGAGGATGGGTTGATTTCTGAAAGAATGGCGGTTACAGGACCACGCGAAGTATTGGCAAAAAGCGGATTATTGCGGGCAGGTTATCAGCATTCGATACAAGATCAGGGCGATCGTGTCACAATTGGAAACCTTTATGCAGAAGATGTTGTCGAGGCGATGGGAGTGCAAACATTCGATCGCAAAGATTCCGCGATCCTTGGGTTTGGAAAGAAAGATGATGCGCCTAATGATTCTCAGACCGGGCCGATCGTTGAGGGAACGATAGCTAGATATCCAATTCGTAATGTCCAGGATGTAAAGGCTGCGATTCAGAAAGAAGCCAAGGATCTTCTTTTGTACAATGATTCTAAATTGTATGAGATTGGTGGAAATGTTATTCAGTATTCACCCAATCGAATTGAGAGTTTTGAAGGGAACAGAAAAATAATTGCATTTCACACGCATCTGTACAGAGAAGACGATTTGGTTGAAAATTCAATGGTTGGTTTCATTAAAGGGCTGGGGCTTTCTTCGGAAGAGGCTCAAATGGTGTTGAGCATGCCCGATATTTATCACGCGGAACAAACATATCCGCGGTTAAATGAAATTGCAGAAGAAAACAAAACCAAACCATTAAATACGTTTCCTTATGCTACGGGTACTGCCCTTATCGATAAGCAAGGGAATGTTCGGATGATAGGATTCTTACCCTTATCCTCCATGACGCAAAAAGAGCATGATGCTTTAATCAAGTACACCGAACAGGCAAGAAAAGAAATGGGCAGTGAACAAGGCCTGTCAAATGATACAGCCAGAGCGTTTTATGGTTCTGTTATTAGTCATACGCTATTGGAATCGGATCCGAGAATAGCAGAGGTGTTTGGTAAAACAACGGATTTAATTGTGCCTCGATTTTCGTTTGGAATTTTTAATGAAGATATTAACAAAAAGTTAAGAAAAGAAGGCGATTTGGGCGGCGTTGTTGGCGCTGTCGTCGGTAAGAATCAAAAAGGCGGTTTGAGTCTGGTTTTGAGTATCGATGATTTAGGAAAATCATCAACGTTGTATAGAGCGGTTCCGTTTGCTGATGTTGGTTATAACAAGCGGGTGCAGCGTGCAGTCGCGGAGAAATTATTGGGCTTTAAGGGCGACATCAGCAAAGATGCTTTTAACCAGGGGTTAAATGACTATATCAATTCCAAAGAGAACATCTTAAAGACTATTCCTATCGGCGGAGAAGAATATAGAGTCTTGCCTCAACGATTTATTCCAAACGGACATGGTGAGGTTGTTTATTTAGACGTTGGTTTGGTGGGAACTCCCACATCTGTTCACACCTCAAGTGAGTTTCTGGAATATGTGGCAAGCCATAACCTTATCCGTCACAGAACCAATGGCGATCGAGCTTTGCTTTCAACCACGCGAATGGAAAATTCGATAAGCTCGCCGACAGCTCCCTTCATTAATTTAATCTCATTAGGCTGCAATGGAGTGAATTGTACAGGCACACAACTGGAAATGAATCCTCCTGATAAGGGAACCGTTGCGGGTACAGAACCGCCCAAGCTGTTTGGTAGAAGCAGATTTAATGAAAAGGGATTGGATAGCATAGGGGTTAAGGAAAGATCTGCAGACAAGGTAGAAAGCTCGATTGTAAATGAGGTCCTTATCGCTAAAAAGGGCGAAGCCCAAGGGGATCGACTGGTTTTTGGGTCAAAGTTTAAAGAAGGACGGCCGGATATATGGACAGCAAAAGAATCTGAAGTTGATTTTAATATTGACAGTTCATCTGCCGGTTTTAAGGCGCCAACGAGTGCATCGCCTTCCCAGGGTTTAGGTTCAAGTCTTGGCATGGCAATCCCAGGAGGTATGGGAAACACCGGATCAACGGTGACAACACCACTTTCGTCTTCGACGATCGCAAATGCCTTGGAAACTTTAGCCACAAATTCAGCCATAACAACCCAATCGTCTGTCACTTCCGTAATTAGTCCAATCTTGATAGGAAATGAGCTGACCACATTAAGTCAAGTTCAGCCGCAATCATTGTCAATATCAGTGACAATGCCAAATCAACTGTCTTCAAGTTTGTCCAACTCAGCTGATCAGGCGATGCTAAGCAAGGCATTAGATGAATCCTTCGCCGCTTCACTTCAGAATATCAAGATGCCGCAGCCGACCGCGCCGATTATGGATTTCAACCAAATGGCTTTGCCACCCATGAACGCAAATGCTCCGTTGATGGGAACCATGGAAGGCGGCCAACAGTATTTCTATAATCCAACAAACGCTCCGATGAATTTGGGTTCAATTGTGTTGGCCCCTGATCAAATGGTGATCGACCAAGGAAATGGATTCAGCCTTCAACAGGTTGCATCCAATAACGCCGGTGAAAAGACCTGGAAACAGGTTGGCTTTATTCCGGCGACACCGCTGGCTCAGCCACTACAAACCGTGACCGTCAATAACATCCCAACACATCAGGGAGACGTCAGGAAAACCATTACTTTTGATATTGACGCGCGCGCCGGCCCCAAACCCATGGCCATGACAGTTCGCACACCCAATGGAAATTCCACTAAAATCCTCGCCGACACATTTGAAGCTAAATACGAAAAGCCGGAAGATGCATTTAAGCCTCAGCTTAATCAATACATTTTCGACCGCGCTAAGAAAGAAAATAAAGTCATTTCCGTACGCGATCTTGAGTCCACCGATCGAAACGACCTCAAAGACCTCAAGCCAAATGCAGAAATTCTCAAAGATGCCAAAGGGGCTTTATATGTCTTGGATGTGAGCGCTGATGACGTTCAGCACTATGTAAACGACTACGTAAGTAATCTCGATCCGCAAGACCGCAAACTTGTGACGCAAAGCTTGAAAGGATTCGTCCCGGCGGCCTCTTCACATGTGGTTGATCAAAATCAGAAAGATGCCATTTTTATTACCCCACTTGTCGTAAAAAATATGAACACTCAAGCGGCTACAGGTTTCTTTAAGACCGTGCAGGAACAAGCCGATGTTGCCTGGAGAGAAGAATTAAGAGCGGCCCAGGGGGGAATTACGGATGCCGATAATAAGGCCCAATTGCGCGAGGCCTTAAAGGGTAGTAGCAGTGTATTAGGCATTCAGGGAGACAACACTCGTCAGTTGACCGCCAGTGAGACTTTGGCTGTCTTCGCCAGTCGTTACTCTAGTATTGGCAACGTTCAAACTTCCGAGACTCCTGCGAACGCACCGTTTGCCCGGATCAATCAAAATGCCCGGCAGCTGGTCGAGGCGTTGAGAGTCCGCGGATTGAGCGATGAAAAGATCAAGGATCAGCTTCAATATTACGGCGAACAATTCAGCCTCAAATCGACACCCAAATCTCAAAAAGTCAAAAATGATATCCCGTTGGTTGTTGAAGTAATGAGCAGTTTAAATCTTGAGCCTTTGCAAAACGGTCCGGATAAAACCGAAAATCTCAAAATCGTTGAAGCTGCTCAGGTTTATGTGGATGTTTCCCGTGTTCAAGCCACTGCCAGAGCGTCCAATATGGCCGTGACAAACCGAGTTTTCGGCGATCAGGCGATGCTGGCTCAAGTTTCGCGTCCGATTAGTAGAGAGGAAGTTAAAATCGTCGGAAAGGTGAATTTGGCGGGTAACCCGCAAGCAACGGCGGACATGAATCGATTGTTGTAACGGGTGACTCAGGA
>JAEUSC010000063.1 GCA_016789035.1 Candidatus Omnitrophota bacterium | reverse complement strand
CCTAACTTGTTCAATCATCTTTTTCAATAACTCATTCGAAATCTTTTCCTTGGAGAACCGGTCTTTGTATTCTTTATATCCCGATGATTCATTCTCCGGAATCTGGTTGGACTCAATCCAGCCGTCAGAATGCGGAACCTGATAGTATTTGACCTTCTCCGTCTTTTTCAGTAAACGGGTTACGGAAAAAACACTGTCTTCCGGAGAAATCAGTGAACCAAGCTCTGTGACTTGATAGGGATATGCGAAAATTTTGCTGTATTGCCGGTAATGATCATTTTTTGCGGCTGATAGCGTCAATGAATAAGGAGTGACTCCTAAGACAATAACTTTCTTCCCACCAACTTTTAGTTTGTGTTCTGCAGCTTGCAGAAGTGTTTTTTCGAGACCACCCGAACTATAGCCGAAATTAAGAATTTTATAGTTGGAAAGAATTTGCTCCATGACGGACGGCGCGATCGCCCGATAAACGCGGGAGTCTCCAATAATGACCAAATCAAAAACTCTTGGCGCAAAGGTTTTTTCAACCCAGAACTTATCCGTTAGCGGCCTGAGGCCGGGTTCGGCCTGTTGAAGCGACCAAATCTTGAACGTCCCGATTGCACTGACCAAGACCAGAAAGAAAATCGTTGTCCATTTGATCGGCTTAAAATTGAAAATAGATAAATGCATTTCCTACGCCTCGATAAAATATGCAAATGGTTAATAATAATGCCACCAAGAATGATTGGAAGATCGGATCCTTAAAGAAGAGGGGCTGATGCAGGCCGCCCTTCTGCTTGGCAAATACGAGACATTCCTGCGCAATGACAGCCGTAAGCAAGAGAAGCACCAGACCAGGGATGTAATTTATTTCTTTCAGTGAAAGGCGCCTTGGGTCTATCAGAGCCTTAACGATTCCCAGACCGTATCTAAGGCTGTGTACCCGAAAAAAGACAAAAGAAATGCAGGTCAAAGCAAATGTGCTTAAAGTAGATCCAATGAGAAATAGAATATTTTTAGAACGGTGGTCGGGAAAGAGAATCCGTTCTAGGGACATGTACATCGCATGCAAGGCACCCCAAACCACAAAATGAAGCGAAGCCCCATGCCAGAGTCCGGAAATAAGCATCGTTACCCAAAGATTGGCGTGTGTGCGTAGCGATGAAAGCCGTGAACCACCTAAAGGAATGTAGATGTAGTCACGAAACCATGATGACAACGAGATATGCCATCGTGACCAGAATTCCTTGAAGGAACTGGAGATATACGGATGATTGAAGTTCATTTTAAAGTCCATCCCCATCCATTTGCCTAAGCCTATTGCAATGTCGCTATAGCCGGAAAAGTCGAAGTAAACTTGGAACGCAAAGGCGATAGCGGCCACCCACCAGTAAATCATGCCGTGGTCCCATGGGTCAGAGGCAAATGCGGCATTCACAAAGGGTGCCAGCGAATCAGCTATGACCACTTTCTTAAAAAATCCAATGGCAATGCGGCGAAGCCCTTCAAAAATTCTCTGGCCATCCGGATGCTGCGGCATCCTTAATTCCTGCAAAACATCTCGGGCACGGATAATCGGACCTGCAACCAGCTGAGGAAATAAGGAGATGTAGGCAAAAAATAATAATGGATTACGGGTCGGTTTAAGTTCACCGCGGTAAACGTCAAACGTATAACTGAGTGATTGAAATGTGTAAAAACTGATTCCTACCGGAAGGATCATAAAAATAGGATCAATTCGCTCAATTAAATGAACCGTCATTCCAAATGAAGAAAGGATTTGTTGATAACTGGAAACCAGCCATACCAGATACTTAAACGAAAAAAGGATGCCAAGATTTCCCATCAGGGAAACACTTAAAAAATATTTCTTGTAGTGCGGGTACCGATAGATCAGATATCCCATGCAGTAATCAATAAATCCGCTGACAAACAACAGGAAAAGATAACGAAAGTCCCACCACCCATAAAAAATCAGAGAGGCCACAATGATAAGGGCATACCGGCGATTATTGGTGTCTTTAAGAAAAGGATAAATAAAAAAGAATATCGAAGCAAAAATAATAAATTCAACTGAATTAAATAACATATCAATTCTTCCTCGTCGTTCGCATATGCTTGGGTTATTCTGGGCAAACCAAAATGACCACTTGTCTCATTCGCTGTCTATTTTTCAATGCTGACCTTGTTAAACCGCGGCTACATTGGGAGATTTTTTAAGCTTTCTTTTCGGCAATGCTAATGAGTAAATATCCTTGATTAAATTTTGAAGGCCGAGAATGCTCAGTGACTCTGAAACCTTTCCGCAGGATTTTCTGCATCAAGGTTCCGCCGGGCATCGTCAAGAAGTTAATGGCATGCCAATAACTGACCGTAAATTCCTCGATTGACCTGACCTGCGATCGGTCAAAATATTTTTTCATAGAACCGAATGGTCTTTCACCACCCCAGACCCATGTTTTTCGCATCTTCATGTACCACATGCCAAACTGATAAGGCAAGCTTGCGGCGTTAGGAACAAGAATAATGAGTCTGCGTCGAACGACCCGCAACGCTTCCTTGATAACGACACGCAG
>JAEUSC010000037.1 GCA_016789035.1 Candidatus Omnitrophota bacterium | reverse complement strand
TTGAAAGCGGATTTAGGAAAAATTACCAGCAAGGAAATAAGCGTTGATATTCAGGAAGTTAAGAACCCGACAATTGACGCTCAGTTAATTTCTCAAAATGTTGCTTTTCAGTTGGAAAAAAGAGTCGCCTTTCGTCGCGCTATGAAGCGCGCCATCGACCAAGCGAAATCCGCGGGTGCTAAAGGTATTAAAATTAGATGTTCAGGCCGTTTAGGTGGAGCTGAAATGGCCCGCACCGAAGGTTACCGTGAAGGTAAAATTCCTCTGCAAACCTTACGTGCTGACATTGATTATGGATTTTTTGAAGCAAAAACAACATATGGAATTATTGGAATCAAGGCGTGGGTGTATAAGGGTGATGTTATTACGGATCGGCATGAAGAGGAAGTGTCAGCGCCTGTCGCCATTCCGCAAACGCAGGAAGCCAAGTCTTAAATTTTAGGGAGATTATTGGGTCATGTTACTACCAAAACGAGTTAAATATCGTAAAACACAAAAAGGCAAAACACGCGGTCTGGCGACCAGAGGCAACAAATTAAGCTATGGCGAGTTTGGGCTAAAGGCGCTAGAAAATGGTTTTGTGAAGTCAAATCACATTGAGGCCTCGCGAGTTGTAGTTGCCCGTAAGCTTCGTGGTGCAGGAAAGATGTGGATTAATATTTTTCCTCATAAGCCTGTCACAAAAAAGCCAGCAGAAACCCGTATGGGAAAAGGAAAAGGCGATTTGGACCATTGGGTTTGCATTGCCAAAAGAGGTATGATTCTTTTTGAGATTGGCGGTATCCCTGAGGATTTTGCGAAACAAGTTTTACGTCTGGTTGCATTTAAATTACCTGTGAGAACAAAATTTGTGACCCGCGTTGGTCATTAATCAAGGTTGACATATGAAGATTAAAGAATTAAAAGCTCTGTCAAATGAAGAATTAGTCCAAAAAGAACGTCACTTTAAGGAACAACTATTTGAAATGAATTTTCAGCGTCAAATGGGCCGGGTTGAAAAGCCAGCCATGTTCCGTTCTTTAAAAAGAAATATTGCCAGAGTATTGACGATCCTTAACGAGAGAGAAAGACAGAACAATGGAAAAAAGACTTAATCGTAGAAAAACCCTGCAGGGGACTGTAATTTCGGACAAAATGCAAAAAACCCGTGTTGTCAAAGTAGTGTGGGTTGCCAAGCATGCCAAGTATGAAAAGCCAGTTCAGCATATGGTGAAATACAAAGCCCATGATGATAAGAATGAGACAAAAATCGGTGACGTGGTAACGATTATGGAGTCACGTCCTCTTTCGAAAGAAAAGCGTTGGGTTATTGTTGACCGTTCAGCAAATTGATAGGTAGTTGTTTTTTTAGTGCGTCTGGCGTTTTAATAAGTCACAAACGAAATTAAATAAGATGAAGGAACAGTAAAATGATTTTCCTTAAATCCATACTCGATGTTGCAGATAACACAGGAGCGCGCAAGGCTTCCTTGATTGGTGTATTAAATGCTAAAGGGAAAAGTTGGGCTCAAGTGGGTGATATTGTTAAAGTGAATGTCAAAGAAGCTGCTCCCGATTCTGCGATCAAAAAAGGGGCGATGGCTAAAGGCGTTATTGTCCGTACGAAGGCTGCCATCCGGAGGCCCGATGGAACCTATGTTCGATTCGATACCAATGCTGTTGTAATTATTGATGACGGTGGAAATCCCAAAGGCACACGCGTCTTTGGACCAGTTGCGCGCGAATTGCGTAACATGGAATACATGAAAATCATTTCTTTAGCACCAGAGGTAGTCTAATATGCTGCGCATAAAACGTGAAGACAAAGTTTTAGTGATATCCGGTAAGGAAAAAGGAAAGACGGGAAAAGTTGTTAAAGTTTTTCCTAAAGAAAATCGTGCTCTTGTGGAGACGGTCAATGTCATTAAAAAAGCGGTCAAAAAGAGTGACACGTATCCCCAAGGTGGCTATGTGGAGATTGAAAAACCAATTCATATGTCAAAATTGATGCTTGTTGATGCTAAGACAAATAAACCCACACGTATTGGGGCAAAGATTTTGAAGGATGGCAGTAAGGTCAGGATTAGTAAGAAGTCAGGCGAAGTTATTTAATATTTTAATTTGAGGTAAAGACTGTGGTTCCTCGTTTATTAGAAAAATATCGTAAAGAAGTTGCCGTTGAAGTCAAAAAGAAGTTTGATATCGAAAACGTCATGGCTGTTCCACGACTTGAGAAAATTGTCATCAATATGGGCGTTGGGGAGGCGATTGGCGATATTAAATTGTTAGAACGATCAGCACAAGATTTGGCCATGATTACCGGTCAAAAGCCCATCATTACAAGAGCCAAAAACGCTATATCTAATTTCAAGATCCGTGAGAATTTGCCTATCGGGTGCAAGGTTACCTTAAGACGTTATCGCATGTATGAATTTTTAGATAGGTTATTAAATATCACTTTGCCTCGTATTCGCGACTTTAACGGTGTTTCAAAAAAAGCTTTTGATAAGGCCGGAAACTATAGTCTGGGAATTTCTGATCAGAGTATTTTTCCTGAAATCGATGTTGCTTCTAGAGATCATCGCACACAAGGGATGGACATTACGTTTGTTTTTAAAGGTGGAAATAAAGAACAGACTTTTGAAGTTTT
>JAEUSC010000003.1 GCA_016789035.1 Candidatus Omnitrophota bacterium | reverse complement strand
GTTAAAACGCAATGTCAAGAATGCCTGGTGGCAGGCGGTTGTTCATTATCGCGACGACGTTGTAGGTCTGGACGCCTCCATTCTCATGCATCCTACAACGTGGAAAGCCTCGGGACACACGGACAATTTTACGGACGTCTTAGTCGATTGTAAGAAATGCAAGCGTCGCTTTCGTCAGGATCATTTAAAAGGTAAGTGCCCGAATTGCGGGGCCAACGATTTTACGGAACCCCGCGCTTTTAATCTGATGCTTAAAACCAATGTGGGCGCCATGGAAGATTCCAGTTCTGTTGTGTATCTTCGCCCCGAAACGGCCCAGGGCATCTTCGCTAATTTTGCCAATGTTATCGATTCGTCTCACCGCAAACTTCCTTTTGGGATAGCCCAGATCGGCAAATCCTTCCGTAATGAAATCACTCCCGGTAATTTTACGTTTCGCACGCGCGAATTTGAACAAATGGAGATTGAATATTTCTGCCGCCCGCAGGATGCTCCTGCCAAATACGAGGAATGGATCAACGCGCGGTATCAATGGTATTTGGATTTAGGCATGAAAAAAGAAAAGCTCAAGTTGCGTAAACATGACGATGACGAGTTGGCGCATTACGCGGCAGGATGTACCGACGTGGAATACGAATTTCCTTTTGGCCTTTCTGAACTCGAGGGGATTGCTAACCGGACCGATTATGATTTGAAACAGCATGCGCAATTTTCCGGCAAGGATTTGCAGTACAAGGATCCGGTCACCAATGAAAAATTCTATCCGTATGTCATTGAACCTTCCGGCGGCTGCGACCGTGCCACACTGGCTTTTTTGGTCGACGCTTACCATGAAGAAACAGTCAATGACGCCACGCGTGTCGTTTTGAGATTTCATCCGCGGTTGGCGCCCATTAAAGTCGCCATTCTTCCACTGCTAAAAAAGAACGATGGGATTGTTGCCTTGGCCAAGAATATTAAACATGATCTGCAAAAAGATATTGTCTGCGTGTACGACGATACTGCTGCCATCGGTAAACTTTACCGTCGGCAGGATGAGGTCGGGACGATGTTTTGTGTGACAGTAGATGTCCAGTCGCTTGAAGACCAGATGGTCACGGTGCGCGATCGTGACACGATGAAGCAGGACCGCATAGCGGTGTCGCAACTAAAAAGCTATTTGTTGGAAAGATTAAAGTAGGGGATGGGGTGCTCTTGTCCGTGCGCGGGCGGGAATTTCATCCTATCAGAATCAATTTTTATCAATACTAAAACGAGGAGTTGTAAAAATGGCAAAGAAGCATGTGTTTTCTTACGGCGCCGGTAAAGCGGAGGCCAAAGGCGAAGATCTCACGAAAAATGTCCTGGGCGGAAAAGGCATTGGGCTGATGGAAATGACATCTATTGGTATTCCGGTCCCGGCTGGTTTCACCGTTTCAATTCAGACCTGCGAAGAATACTACAAGCTCGGGCGTAAACTTCCCGCCGGTCTGGAAAAAGAAGTCCGTGATGCTGTTATCAAACTCGAAAAGGTCACAAAGAAAAAGCTGGGCGACGAAAAGGATCCTTTGTTGGTTTCCGTTCGTTCCGGCGCTGCGCGGTCCATGCCCGGGATGCTTGAAACCATTCTTAACCTGGGTTTGAATGATAAAAGTGTTGAAGGATTGGCCAAGAAAACTGGTAATGCCCGATTTGCGTACGATGCCTACCGCCGTTTTATCCAGATGTATTCTTCGACGGCAATGGGTCTTTCCAAAGAGCCAATGGAACATATGCTCCATGAAATGAAACATGAAATCGGCGTCAAGAACGATCCCGACATTCCTGCAGACAAGCTTAAAGAGCTGTGTGAACAGTTTAAGTCATTTTATAAGATGAATAAGGGGGAAGATTTCCCGCAAGATCCCTGGAAGCAATTGTGGGGCGCTATCATGGCTGTTTTTAATAGCTGGGAAGCGGAAAAAGCGCAAACCTATCGTCGCGTTGAAAAGATCACAGATCTTAAAGGAACGGCCGTTAACGTTGTCCAAATGGTGTTCGGAAACAAAGGCGAAAACAGCGGAACCGGTGTATGTTTCACCCGTGATCCCAATACTGGAGAGAATACGTTTTACGGCGATTATCTGATCAATGCCCAAGGTGAAGACGTTGTGGCCGGGATCCGTACACCGCTGAAGCTCTCGACACTGCAGGACACCATGCCCAAGGCGTATGATCAGTTGTGTGCTGTCCGTGCGATTTTGGAATCCTATTACAAAGAAATGCAGGATCTTGAATTTACCGTCGAGGATGAAAAGTTGTACATGCTGCAATGCCGTACGGGTAAACGCTCACCGGCAGCTGCGTTTCGCATTGCATTGGATCATGCAACAAAGCCGCTTTTATCCAAGGCCGAATCTAATGATCTGGTGAAAAAAGGCTATCTTCCTAAATTGTGGGCTGCGCAAGCCGTAAAGCCGGTCATCACCAAGGAGCAAGCTGTCAATCGTATCTCTTCCGATGACATCGAGCGTTTGTTTTATCCGGTCATTGACACGACAAAAACAACAGGCGATCAGTTAAAAAAGATTCGTCTAGGCTCTGGAATTAATGCTGTGCCAGGTGCTGCTGCCGGAAAGGTGGTCTTTACTGCGGCTGAAGCAGAAAAATTGGGCAGCAAAGGGGAAGCGGTCATCCTGGTCCGTAAGGAAACAAGTCCCGAAGACGTCGGTGGTATGCACGCGGCCAAAGGGATCCTTACAGCGACGGGTGGAAAGACGAGCCATGCGGCGGTCGTTGCCCGTGGTTGGGGCAAATGCTGTATCGTCGGATGCGAAGCATTAAATATCAATTATGATGCCAAGCAAATGACT
>JAEUSC010000497.1 GCA_016789035.1 Candidatus Omnitrophota bacterium | reverse complement strand
GATCCGGCTTTCCGTAGGTATTGATTACTTCCTGGACATATTCGTTATTTATCCCGATCGGTTCCGAGATGTTGCGCACTTCCACAGACGAATGTCCGAATTGCTGAAAACGATTATTTTTGACCTTTATATCGCAGGAATTGCACTTCCCGTAAACAGGGCACGAAACCCACAGTCCTAGCAACTTCGGCGGCTCTGCATCTAAAAGATGACCGATCGCAAACCGATTGGCATACAGATCGGAATGACACCGGAAAATATAACCTGCAGGATCAATTAAAAACTCCGTCGTTCGGCAATCCGCTGTACGGACCTCTCGGGCATTCACTGCATCAGGATAACGCATGGTTCCGTAGTTTCTGCCCTGATGGGGTCCTAAAAATTCCTTTAAACGAAAATCAATTCCCATGTCCAAGGCCGCTTTCTGCACCTGCCGGGTTTCGTCCATATACTCCGGATGGTCAACAGCCCACACTCCAATATGATAACCTTGATCCAAAAAATATTTCACCCGCTTTAATAACACATCAGGATCCTGCTGGCCCCGATGATAGCTTACACGAATAGAGGCGTAGGGGGCCTCCCGCTTCATACGCGCTGGAGGAATCATACGCATAAATTGCTCAACGTTCACTTCAAGATTGGTTAAAAGATCGATGGGTTGCTCGGGTTTGATGGCTTGAACAATCTGATAGAAATGTTTATGGACTGTCGGCTCGCCGCCCTGAAGAGTTAATGGAATATTCCCGGACGACTGTATCCTATTGAGCCCGCGAACCCAATCCTCACCGGACATCCATCTCTTTTTCACAAGGTCCCCACCATGGTGATTGATGCAATAGGTGCATCGCAACATGCAGGCAAAAGACAAAAACACCGCAATGTAGTTAAACTGGGACGGAATGATGATAGGTTTTAATTCAGCAGCCAAGACCAACCTCAATATTGTCGATTGCTAAATGAACGGCTGTATTTTATATCAAAATTGCGGGAAATCATAAATCTCTTGCTAATTTTTCCACTCCATGTGGCCAACCGCATAGAGAAGCCCAATCAGGCAGGCCAGAACCGAAAAAATCAACCACGTGGTAAAAAAAGAAATCGACACCATTAAAGCAATTCCAAACCATAAGATAAATGAATAAGGCCATAATGGCGCTGTGGCCATAATGCCCTCCCCTACGATAATTGCCTTGGATAACCACCAAAAACCAGTACGAATATTGTCTTCGGGAAAATGCGCCCGGATCCATTGTCCGATCCATCCGTAATCCTGTTGCATGAAGATATCAGCAAACGCCTGCCCGCTCCAGTATTCGGGTGTTAATTTGCCGATAAATGCCCCCGCAAAGATAAACGCAATGACACACAGCGCAAGAGACTTTGCATGCAGCAACATTACCTTATTCGTAGACATTTCTTGATACACAAGCCATAGAAACCAGACAGCAACCCAGAACGACGTTAAAAACGTTGCGTCATTGTGGGTGTCCTGATGCAACAATAAAACGCATGAAGCTATCAGCATTATCCATCCGGAAAAACGAAGGTAGAATGCATTGTCTCGATATAAACCCGTCACGCATAGCAATGGCAACAAATAAAAGAACCCGAGAACAAGGGGACTTTGAAAGAATCTCGGAAAGAAATTCATTTGATACGGAAAAACGATCACTTCCTCAAAAATATAAAAACTGAAAAAACCGGCCTTGAGAAACCAGCCGACGAGCCAGAAACACAAGACGATCTTCGTGATTCGCAATCTCACATCGCTAAGATTTGGATTTGCGCTAATTTCGTTCATGCATATTTAACAAAATCGGGCACGCCCCGTTTTGATTCTTTTGAATGCAGTAGGAAGAAACCACTTCCCTACCGCGGTAAGTATTTCTTAAATAAACATACACTGGCAGATGAGGAAAAAAAGATGCCCGCACATTCGAAAAATAAATAATCCTCATGGGATAGTGATTCACCGAATAACGAGCAGAATCTGAGCCAGGAGTCTGGTTAAAATCCGTAGGCAACAGGCGGGGAGAAACTATGATTTCATTCTTGAAGCTATACATCGACGGCAAGAATTGACACATAGCCCACTGACCAAACGGCAAAACTCCTGGATGAAACTTTTTCATCATCATTGACTGCACCGGGCCGAAGAAGATCACACTGACCAACGTCAAATAAGACAACAGAAGGACCGAGTAAAACAAGCCCACACTTTTGTTCCCGTTTTGTTTCAGCGCCTTTAACGATTCACTCAAGATCATCGTTACTATTCACCATTTCTTCGTTGAAAGACCACGACGGACCTGTCTTTTATCGTTCGCTAAATTAGGACAACAACCCTATCCCCCATTTGCTTACCCACAGGAAATGAGGATTTAGCGATGCTCGTAGACACCGGTTTTCCCGCCACTTTTGTGCAGAAGCTTGATTTGTGATATCACCATTGTCTGACCAGCCCATTTCATCATGTCATAAATGGTCAGGGCCGCTGCAGAGACCGCAGTTAAGGCTTCCATTTCAACGCCGGTCTTTCCCGTAGAGAGAACTTCAGCCGTGATTTCAACCGTCTTTTTCGCCGTAATAGTTTCGATATGGATGTTGACCTTGTCGAGAGCCAATGGGTGACATAAAGGAATGATGGTTGGTGTTAATTTAGCGGCCATGACCCCCGCAATCTTAGCCGTCTCAATGACATTTCCTTTGGGCGATCCTTGTTTGCAGAAGATCGCAAATGCCTCGGGCTGAAACGTGATTTTGCCCTTCGCAACCGCCCGCCGTTTGGTGATCGCCTTTTCACTGATGTCAACCATCCCCGGTGACAATTTCGATACATCCTTTTTCATGAGATATCTACGCTCCATGCCGGCATTCTATTTTCTGATCTTTGTTTCTTCTTTTCTGATTTCTTCTTTTTTTCCTGCAAAATCTCTTCCTTTAATGCCGTAGGCCGCTTGCGTGTTTGACGCAGCAGCTTTTCCTGCTTATGCTTTTTCTGCCTTCTGCGTTCCTCATAGAGATTCTCAACAGCCTCAATGAGCTGCTCGCGTGCAAAAAACCGATTCGCATACTGAGTTCGATGCTCCTGACACTTGACAATGATCCCGGTCGGACGATGCATGAGAGTTACACATGTTTCCACTTTATTGACATTTTGACCGCCAGGCCCCGATGAGGAACTAAACTTTTCTTCAATATCATGCTCGCTAATACGCAAATTCTCCATCTTTATTCGCAATTTCTTTTCTTTGTCTGAACCGATTAACATCATCGCCTCCCCACCGTTATAAGCTGCGTTTAAACAGCACCGCTGACCAATATTTACCTTTAGTTGTCTTGATACATCGCAATGGAAGCCCTTTAAAACCTTTTTTTAGTATGGGAAGATTTTCAAGGGAAATGCCCGAGACAGCCAGCCATCCGCCGGGACGGACAAATGACAAAATCTGATTTTTAAAAGATAGCAAGTCATGCGTGACCAGATTGGCTGCCACAAGATCATACACGATCTGGGATTTAAATTTAGACACATCCCTTTGAAAAATATTTTCAGTGGAATACCCGTTGGCCTCAAAGTTTGCTTTGGCGGCACAAACGCACATCTCATCAAAATCGATGGCGCAGACCTGCCCAGCCCCCACTTTTAGCGCAACAAGCGCAAGAATGCCCGTCCCGGTTCCGACGTCCATACAGGAGTCGAACTTTCCCTTAAGCCCTTCAATAAATTGACACATAAAACGTGTCGTTTCATGCAAACCCGTACCAAAAGAGCTAATCGTGTCCAAAAGAATAAAGGATCGGCGGCCAAAAGAATACTGATCTTTACACCAGACCGGAACGACATCCAGCGAAGATGTCAACGCAAACGGCTTCCAGTCCTTTTTCCAACGGGTCAGCCAGTCATCCTGATACAACACATTTGAAGAAATTTTCACACCGCGCATCTGCAAGCGGACAAGCTTGACCACAAAACGCTCGGCTTCTTTTCGCGTTTGGCAATAAAAAACAATTCCAATGCGACCATCGATTGTCTGTTCAATAATGTCAGAATCCGGCACCCCTAAACCGCATAGAACACTGCGGATGATTTCAATAGCGGCCTGTTTCTTGGCCGAAAAGCTTAAGGTTACTTCGAATACCTGTCGGTGAATTTGTTTCGACATCAGTTATCGTCCGTACGTATACTTTTAAATAGCTCGCGAGGCGTCGCCTAAGCCGTTTGATACCAAAAAAAGACCGTTGAGATTTTTCTCAACGGCCTTTTTTTAGAAAAACCTTTTCGAATCATTTTGATGAGACTTTCATTTTTCAAACGAAATTAAAGAAGGCGCATAATCCTTGGGCTGTTCAAACCCGAGAAGATTTAATAAAGTGGCTGCCACATTGGCTAATCCCCGCTCTTTTAAATCCGCCATACGATACTCATTTTGATAACCGGGGTCAAAAATCACACACGGGACCGGATTCAAAGAGTGCGCAGTTGAAACCTGCTTCTTTCCGCCTTTGACCGTAAACATTTCATCAGCATTGCCGTGGTCCGCAAGGATAACGGCTACACCCCCGAGCTGTTGAATGACTTTAAGCAATTTGGTTAATCCCTCATCAACAGCCTCAACCGAGATGATGATCGCTTCGGGCACACCCGTATGTCCCACCATATCACCATTGGGATAATTGATTCGTCCGAATTTGAACTGACCGCTTTTCAAAAGTTCGATCGTCTTATCCGTAATCTCATCGGCCTTCATGCGCGGAGCCTGATCAAAACGTATTTTATCGGATGGAATTTCCACATAAGTTTCCAATTCTTTATTGATATAACCAGACTTATTTCCATTCCAAAAATACGTTACGTGCCCATATTTTTGCGTTTCGGAAATGGCAAATGCAGGAATCTGATTGGCACACATATATTCCCCTACCGAACGGTCAATGGTCGGAGGGTTAACCAGATAATGCGACGGAATATGCAAATCGCCATCATATTCCATCATCCCGGCAAATAAAACATCGGGAACGCGTTTACGATCAAATCTATTAAAATCCTTTTGTTCAAAAGCCATAGAAATTTCAATGGCGCGGTCTCCGCGAAAATTAAAAACAACTACGCTATCGCCGTCCTCAATTGTTCCTACAGGACTACCATCATCCTCAATGACAAAGGAATCCAGATATTGATCCGTGATCTTAGGATCCTCTTTGTAATAGGTTTCGACCGCTTCTTTGGCAGAGCCAAAGCGCCGGCCTTCGCCCAAAACATGGGCCTTCCAACCGCGCTCAACGATGGTCCAGTCGGCATTATATCGGTCCATGGTGACCACCATACGCCCGCCTCCGGATGCGATCCGATAGTTACACCCGTAAGTTTTATTTATATCTGCTAAATGATCTTCCGTTTTCTGGATATATGTCAGGGCAGATTTTTCATGCACATCGCGGCCGTCTAAAAGGGCATGAACGCAGGCATTCTTGACACCGGATTTGGCCGCTTCGCTAAGTAAAGCCAACAATTGATCAATGTGGGAGTGGACGTTCCCATCCGATAATAGACCGATAAAGTGGAAATATTTGTTAGTTTCCTTTACGCGCGATACCAACTTCTTCCATGTCTCTGTTTGAAAAATAGCACGGGAATCAATGGACTTCTTTACCAATTTGGCACCTTGATCAAAAACCCGACCGGCACCCAATGCGTTATGGCCGACCTCGCTGTTTCCCATATCATCATCCGAAGGCATTCCAACAGCAGTCCCATGAGCCTTTAACGTTGTATACATTTTTGATTTCATGAGCTCATCAAGGGTTGGAGTTTTCGCCAAAAAAACGCCATCGCTGTCATCCTGCTTTCCCAATCCCACACCATCCATAATGACCAACAAAAGCGGCCCTTTGCGTCCTGCGAATCCCTTGATTTTAGTTAATTCCAACGACATATTGATCTCCTTGAATAAAATTAAAACGTTACCGCCGGCGCCTGTTGC
>JAEUSC010000495.1 GCA_016789035.1 Candidatus Omnitrophota bacterium | reverse complement strand
ATACTGGAGTGATTGATCACCTGTCATAGAATCCCTTTAACAACTTTACAATTATTTCTTTTTACGTCCTGCCGAACGCATGGCCCAAATAGCAAAATGGATGACGGTGTAAATTCCAACAAACATAACGATCCATCCCACCCATTCCCATGTTTTATTCATTTTTGGTTTTTTCTTAAAGAGTGAGTCAGAAACATCTGAGACACTTTTTAAAGAACTGACTTTTTGCAGAACATTCTTGACCTTTGTTTTTTCCAGCTCATTACGATATATTGCCACGAGTTTTTCAAGGTCCTCTACGTCCTTACGAGCACCTGCAAACAGCGCCACATTGTTACGATAGGCACTGATATGCTCCAGGATCTGCCGAGGGACTTTTTGCGATTCCGTAATTTCCTTAAGCTTACCATCGCACCGTTCGAACAGATACTGCGCTGTTTTCTCAAACCGTGACTCTTTCAGAAAATCTTTGGCATAAACAGCACGCTCATTTAAATACTGAATGTCCTTCTCGTCAACATGCCATACATCCCTGATCCCGATCTCATAACGCTTCTTTTGTCCTGATTCAAATTCTTCTTCCTTATATAAATACGGCTTTCCCTTCTCCTCGTCAAACTTAATATCAAAATCTTCACGATTAACAACGTACTCCGGCTTAACCTCTAACGGAAGGTAATATTTCTCTTCGATCATCCGCTTGCTTTCAGTGGCGGGATTTTCTGCTTCAATAATCATGAGCACAACTTTTTCTTTGGGCTTAAGTTCGTTCGGATCTGAATTCCAGTAGTCAACGGAAAGAGCCTCTCTTTTGATGCCTTCTAAACGATCCCGATAAATACGAAAGGAATCAATCCTTTTCTCCACGCTGCTGCCGCCGGCATTTTGCTGAGCAACCACAAAGTCCAACCGGTCCAATAATTGCTGCTTTAAAATATCTGCATTATTTTCCTGCCCGATCTTTCCTAACTTTTCATAGGCTTCATTGATTTCACCTTTAAGAGCCTCCACATCTTGTGGCGTCAGCTTCCAAATGTCTTTGACCTTGATACGAAAAGTCTTAGAAGCTTTAGGATCTAGAGACACAGCTCCCTGGGCCACATAAGCCCCCTCATTGACGTCATATTCAACAGAAAGACCATCGGTATCGACAATATCTTTTGACTTTACATCTGGGGGAAGAACAAAGCGAATGGGTGTATCCCTTTTCTCGGGGGCTCCGTTCACAGCGAGAACGTTGATAATGACATCACTAAAAACCTTAGGTACAAAAGCAAAAGCGCACATCCCGAATGCAAGAGTAAAAAAAATCCCCTGATATCCGGCCGGTTTCTTATCTATTTTGACACCGTTTCTATTATTCGCTTTCATACCAAGTCTTGATAACGACGTCTTTGTTCTTCACGGCTTCTTTTAGGGCCTTGATGGTCGCGTCGATCTCTTCGAGTTTGTCATGGACTTTTTCCAACTCTTTAGATCTAGCGACATCCTTCAACTGTGAGGTAGTTTGTAACGTTTCAGCTTGAATACCAGCAGACTTCAACTGTTCTTCGAGGAATTTCTGCAATGTACTTACGATCTTTCCAATGGCGCCGCCAGCCTCATCCTGCTTCTTCGTGACTTTCTCGGCGGAACCTTGGATATCTTTAACATATTTTTCCAAATCACTTAAGCGGCTGTAAATATCCGGTGTAGCTCCATAGACACCCAAGTCACGCTGAATTTCTTGGGCAGTTCCTAATGCGGCACCGGCGTTGCTCTTACCGGTACGGGCGAAATCCTGAATCACATCCAGCTGGTCAAACATCGTTGAACTCGTACTTGCTGTTCCAATGGCACCCTGGACAGTGTTCAGATCACCAAATATGGTGTTTGACGTAGATGTGTCTGACTCACCACCAAGCTTTTCGGAAATATCG
>JAEUSC010000489.1 GCA_016789035.1 Candidatus Omnitrophota bacterium | reverse complement strand
TAGACCATCATGGTAAAGAATGGCTTGAGCCTCTGAGTCAGAAAGGGGTATGTATTTCGCAATGAGATAGAGACTACGAACCGCCAGATTCATCGCCACCTCATCGGGATTGATGTTGTAGGTTATATTCCTGTTCCTTATCTGCCATTCATCGGTGTTCTTGATATACCGAGGCTTTCCGGGCATACCGACTTTACCGACATCATGCAGAAGACCAACAATGACACAAGACTCTTCGGATATTTCAGGTGCAAGAGCAGTCCTAAATTTTAACAGAGTCTCAGCAACACCCACAGAGTGCTCTAAGAGTCCCCCTGCTTTGTTCAGATGAAATCTCGTGCTGGCAGGACTGGTGAGCCAACTGGTCTTGGTTTCCAGCATTGAGATAAACGCACTCAATGATTCTTTCCGATTTACAACTTTGGCCTGTAGCTTTTCATATCGCTCTTGGAATGTCATATCACCTCGTTTTTTATTTATGATACTTTGCGAATATGGTTTAGGCAATCAATTACTACGCAAAACACCTTACTGCCATTAGGTGATACTTTCTAAACTTAAAAAGGGAAAATTCTTTACTGGATTACTCAAAGGGCTAGTAAGTCAAACTAGGCCACAGAAAACGTATCCTGTTAGACTTTTACGAATCGATATGCGCTCCTAAGCTTTGTCTGACCTCTGATAAGAGTTTGGGTCTGAACCAAAGGTCTCGTTCAATTCCAATCTCTAACGGCCCTTTGTATTCCTGCAGTTCCTTGAGACTGAAGTATCCCAGCTCAATTTCATGCCCCCTAACAAGCCCGAAGAATATCTGGTCAACTGGGTCATATTCAAGGACGAACCAAGTCCACTGGCTACATGGGTCAAAGAATTTTAGATGAACTATCTGTTCTTCTTTCCCGTCTTGTTCGTATAACTTCGGAAGCTTATCCACAAGCTCCTTGGGCAATAATTCCATCATTCTTTACCCCCTAAACTGGAATTTACTTTCTGAAAACTCACGACAAACCTTCAGGACAGCCTGACGTTGGGCTAGACAAGGGTTTCTCCACCCAAAAAGGGGAAAATCCTTTACTATTTAAAATCGTGGCCTAGAGGTCAAACCATGCAATTTTCTATTTCCCATAGCACTCCAACCATGTCTTGCCCGAACGGATGGTCACGGGAAACTTGAGACCATTTATTTCTGTTTCCATGATTGATTTAATTTGAGCTTTGGCCGTCTCAAGGGATTCATCAGGGACTGTGAACAAGATGCCGTCATGAAGTTGAACATTCATTACAAACCCAGCCTGATGCAGTTTGACCATGCTCATTTTGACGATGTCCGCAGCAGTGGATTGTATCTGGTGATTGATACATTGCCTTTCAGCTTTCTTACGAGCAGATATATTTGGTGAATTGATGTCCGCTAAGAAACGACGACGGCCATAATAACTATCCGAATATCCAACAATCCTTGCCTTCTTGACTTGCTCCTGCTTATATTTCTCAATCTCTGGAATGTTCTTCTTGTAGGCAACCATTAACTTATCGGCTTCACCTATTGATATGTGGAGATTCCGAGCAAGTCCCATAGGCTCTTGACCGTAGGAAATACCAAACCCAATTGCCTTTCCTAATTTACGTTGCTTATCTGTGACAGAACTATATGAGATACCTTTCATGTCTGAGACAGCCTTCCTGTGCAAGTCTAATCCTCTGGCCCAGCAATCCTTGAAATAGGTGTCGTGGGATAAGGCTGATAGGATTCTCAGCTCAAAAGTGTCGTAATCCGCTAAGACAAAGGAACACCCAGCCTCGGCATAGACGACATCGCGGGCAAGCTCGGGAATGGATTGAAAACTGTAATCCTTGGTGTAAAGCCGGCCTGACGGACAAGTATCAACGTAGGAACAGAAAATCTTACCTGTGTCCTTATTGGTGGCTTTATTGATAGCTTTAAGTGATGAGAGTAAATCTTCTAACTCCCTGAAGCTGATTATTTGGTCAGTGATTGGATTATTGATGTTTCGAAGAATAAATCTTGAAGTGGATGGTCGTCCAGATTTAGTTCTCTGAACTTTAACCTCTAACTTGGAAGACAGAATTTCAGAGACAACTTTTGAGGAGTTGAAGCGAACATGACCCGATATGCCAAGCACTTCGTGCAGGGCCCGGTCAAGTTCTGTTTTCTGTGACTCAATCTTATTGGTTAAGCAATCTAACTCGACTAGGTCTACGTTTAAACCTCTAGTTTCCATTGAGGTAATAACGTCTACCATGTCCTGTTCTAATTCTTGAATTTGTTTACTGTGCATGAGTGAGATTCTTCTATCCATTAAGATGTATCAGGGTGGGCTTGCGCCCACCCACCAATGAATAGTAGAACCATCACGTTTTTCTCGTGTAAATAAAAATTTTTAAGAATTTTGTGTATATTATTACAACTGTAAGTTTCTCGTCGAGGCTAAATCGGCCCCTGTATCTTGTGTTAAGTTTTAATTCCCTGACAGAGGTATATTATGGGGGGAGGGGTTTCTTTAAACATGTGAACTTACCTCGTTCTTTCATGAATTTTTACAAATACTAAAAAAATTTTGAGTCAAAAATAATTTATCTTTAGCTGAAGATTAATTAAGCTCTTTCTTGGCGAGCCGTTTGAACATTCAACTATTTCCAAAGCCTCTTCACGTGTCAATTGCACACCTTCTAATTTGGCAATCTTGAGCAATTCATCTGTAAGGAATTCAAATGACGGGTTTTCAACCTCAAACTCCGCACAACGAGAAATAATTCCTCCATCAACTTTCTCAGGATTTGAAGTCGCTAAAATAAAGTATATGTTTTCACTTTCTTCAATTGGCTTTAGCAGAACCTCTTGTGATTTCTCTGGCATTCGATGAATCTCGTCAAAGAATCGAACAATAACCCCATGATGGAAATTACGAATATCCATAACCCTTCTGACCATCTCAATATCCACACCAACAGAGTCATATTCAAACAGCCCGTCAGTGGAACACATTCCCTTTGGTAAACATTCAACGATATCTCTCCCCATAATCCTTCCTAGAGTTGTCTTGCCTGAACCATAACCACCACGCAATAATATTGCTTTAGGAAAGCTACGACTTTTAACAAATCCATCCCAGACAGACTTAATCTTTTCATTGCCCCACACTTCGGACATGCTTTGCGGTCGGTATTTCAACATTAAGTCGTTCATATGAATCTCCATTTCTTGGCAAACTGGTCAAACAGGAAAACGACGCAGTAACCAATTAATAATTCTAAGTTTATGTTTTCCACTCAACACGGACAAACTAATTCAAACTGAGGGTCGCATAACAGTTCACCCCTGAATTGAGCAAACTACGACTGGAAAATTCAGGTTCAAACCTATACCTTACGGAATTCTTGCTACCCCTTCTTGCCAAATCACTGATTAGTCCGACCTGACATAAATACTTCAGGTGTTTAGTGACGGACTTGTAGGTAAACGGCTGTTTGTATGGCTCTAAGGCTTCCATCACATCCTTATGCGTAAAGTATTCACTTTTTGTTAGTCTTGAACGGTTATCTACCAACTTCGCCGCGAATTCCATAACTGGCTTTGGCAAAACCAATTCAGCCTCATCAATATTGACGCGCGCTAAAAGACCCCTAGCCAATTCAAAGTCTTCTATTGTGGCTTCAATATACTTTGTTTCTCCTATAACAGATTGAAACCTTTCCCCTTGATTTATGAACGCAATGGCCGAAACCACATTCATGATGCGGCTAATGATACGAGCTACATGATAAGAAAGCGTTTCAGCGTGAATTTGTTCTGCGAACGGTATAACTACTTTCACACTAGAATCCAAGCCCGACTGAAAAACTTGATGCTTGCGAGCCATTTCAGGCATGACACTTTCTAACTCCAAACCTGAAATAGTTCGGGCCTTCTTGGCCTTGTGGCATATTTGATTCCGGACTTCTTGGGAAGAATTAATCTCCGCTACAAAACAACGTGAACGATTTTCAATTCCAAGATTATCAGCATTCACAGTTGTTTCTAAAAGGGTCACAGGGCCATTTAATTTTAGCTCCTCATTTGCTATTTGATAAACAACCTCTCCTTCCGACATCAGTAGACGAATACATTGTTCAACTTGTGGGTCATAGAATCTTTCATGGATATAAAGCACCTTTCCGTTAACATCGGCTAGCCTAATCAGCCCTGCAAAAGTCATCCGTGAAAGTGACAGAATGTTTTGCTGTTCGAACAACCCCAGTACCGTTTTACAAAGAAATGACTTCCCCAATCCCGCATGACCAGTAATGACAACTGGAATGCGATACCCTGTCTTGGCCATTGTGGCTGAAAGATAAATTAAGGTGGCTAGGTCAATGTTATCTTGAAGACCTAGAACAGATAAGTCGCTTATGATTTCTTGTAATTTCATTGTCACTCCTCCAAAAACAAAAACCCACGTCCGCACCACTGAAAATGTGCAAATGAGGGTTTTTGAGACCTTGTATAGTCTTGATTAATCTTGAATCAGGTTGTAATACAACTACCTGATTTATATGGAGGATATGACACGCTCGACTGGTTAGTGACGAGGTTTTACGGTATACATAAAAAAATAAACGGAGAGGGAGAGATTCGAACTCTCGAGAGACTTGCGCCCCCAACAGTTTTCGAGACTGTCCCATTCAACCACTCTGGCACCTCTCCAAATATAGATTTTACAGCCCTCTATCAGCAAAGCGATCCGGTGAAGAACGAGCCATTATAGGAAGACACTTGACCGTCGTCAAGCCGCCCCTGCAAATTAACATTCGCTTTCTAATGAAGCGCCAGGAATATATTGCGCAAATCGCATTAATTTCGCCACATCAAAAATCCCAGACATCTTTCCAATGGAAAGAACTGGAACACGTTTCTCGAACAACTTCTTAATAAATATATGACGCAACGGCATCAACGAACCATGAGAAGAAAGACCCGCTTTTGAACATGCATCTGTAAACACCGCCTGCATCAACCGAACCTCAAACCTTTCGCCACCCGGATGGGTAAACACAAGTGATTTATGATCGATAACTTTAACAAACAGCGCTTGCAGAATCTTAATCGCGGGAATCATTAACGGAACTTCTCTTACACGGACAAATATCACCTGCCGGTTCAAGTTCACCTGCTGCCACGTCAAGTTTGTCAATTCTTTTGGCCGCAATCCCGTAAAACGCATCAACCGAAACATGTCGTGGTAGGGTTGTTCAACGCTCGACATCACCCGGGCGCAGTCTTCATCAGTCAATAAATTGTTGTTCAACAGTCTCATTTCTAAAAAACTTATGTGTAACGTGGGATTGTCATTGATAAATCCCGTCTTAATGCCGTAATCCAAAATTTCCCTTAAAAGAAGAAGCGTAAGATTAATAATTTTAGGATTGAGAGGATTTTCTTTAGCCAGGCGCATCTGTACACCGTAGGACTTATAATCCTCAATGACCCTTGGCGTGACCTGCGACAACAGTTTCACATCAGGACGTTGAGTCTGAATGAATCCTAAGAAATGATCAGCTGTTGACTTCAGTCGATGGACCGTTGCCGGATGGTATTGCGCGCGCGCATATTTAAGAAATTCGGCCAAAAAGATGTCCAGATCGATCTGACGCTCCTGCGTCATCACCTCACCATTGGCAATCTTTTCTTCAATCGACTGCAAAAGCGCCTGCGCATTCATGAAATCATTACCAGCCTTCTGCTGATAGACAAGCCCTCGTGCGGTAAACTCAATGTAATACTCTTCACCGATCTGGTGGATTTTGCCCATACACTCTTTCATTAAAATGAATAACCCCGCGCCACTCGGCACGGGGTTATCATTATCTTCAAAAATAAACAGAATTAAACAATTTTCTTTTTACGCATGAAACCAGCACCGAGAAGTCCACCAGCCATCAAAAGCATGGTAGCAGGTTCGGGAGCCACAGAACTATTGAGCGTCGTAAGATCAATGTTGTCGACTTGAACCCTGCTGAGACGTTGATCATCGCCGTCACGAAAATCAAAATACAATGCATTATCATTTGAGCTGGCTAAAGAGGAAATGTTTGTCCTTACACGGTAAAACCCATTAGATAAAGCTTCAACCTGAGTTCCAGCACCGTTTGTAGAGCCTGTTGCGGAAAGCGTAAAAAAGTCCGGAAGCGCATTCGGATTTGAACTGCTCCCAAACGACACAAACAGGGTATCCGGATCTAAAGCCTCAAGCGCTAGCAGTTCAGGAGCCGCCTGGAGGGCAAAAATTCCACCATCATCATCCGGGCCTTGGTCGATAAACTTAACATCAAAAAGAAGATCTTGAACATCGGCAGGAAGAGTACCAAAGTCACGGGCTAACGTGGCGGTTGTTACACCATACTGTGTGTAACCCGTATCAATTTGTCCAACCGTTTCTCCCGGGGCGACAACGGCTGCCGTTACCAGAGGCGATGACGGAACATCAGAAAAATCTTCTTGCACAAAATATCCATCCAGATTGCCTTTTTCAAAATCTCCGTTGGGAATAAGTGCGTGGGCCGGCGAAGCGCTTAACACAACCCCGAGTCCGATTAATAGTATGAGTTTACGCATACAACCCCTTTCGTAATAAAAAAGATTAATAAAAAAATTAAACAAACAATGAGATAAAAAACACCCTCTGTTAAGACACCAGCGCCTCTCCAGAGGAAAAAATATTTAAAACCAATATAAAAAATCAGCAGAAGTACCTAAGTAAATTTTTTATGCCGAGGAATTTATAAGCGCAGTAAGGGAAATTTCTGTACTGCTGAAAGCATTCTAACCGCTGCTCAAACCATGTCAAACAAAAGATCATCAATAAAAACAAGGCATGGAAAAGTCGGAGAACACGGAACTTTCCGTCGGAAAATTTGGCAATGATAAACTTTTTGCCACAAAATAGCAGGCAGCGCAGAGCTCTGCAAAGACAAGCCATTCAGAAGTTTTATGAAGCCTGATAATTGTCGTCGATCAATGGAAAAACAAAACTGGAATGTATTTTGCGGTTTTCACAGTCCGCATTAAACGCAGTAAAAATGCACAGCAGCCCATGACCATAAAGGCGAAATATTAATTTTTAAGGAATAAATCCCTGAAGATTTAACAGATGGTACGTGATTGGATCCAACATGCTGGCCACAGCAAAAAGCTTAAAAAACGAACTGAAAGATATTCCGGCAATCAAAAGCGTGCACACGGCCGGCTTTAGCCATCGATGGCTTCGAAGATCTGCCTTAAAAAATTCTAAAATCGCCCAAGCGCTCAAAAGCGCCAAAACCATCTCCAAGTTGATAACAAAACGGACAACTTTGGTGTGTTGAAAAAAACTTAACGGCATAAAAATCATCGCAAAATAAATCACAAAATACATCTGCTTCCAATTACGCGAATGCTTCACAATCAAATGCCCCATATAACCAACAGCCATTAAGGTTATAACGGGTGACAGAAGCAAAAAGTCCACGAAATAACGAAACCAAGGTCCTCCTGAAAAGCTCAAGGCGTAAGTATTGGCTTGATCAACAAAATGAGTTTTGTACGTTGAATGGATTAATAACAAAAACTTTTGCGGCCCACCCAGAACTATCAAATAGGCCAATACAGACAAAATGACCGGTATTCCGCATAAAAATATAAGATCCTTTCGGATCACCGGAACCTTAAAATATTTAGCAGTCATT
>JAEUSC010000452.1 GCA_016789035.1 Candidatus Omnitrophota bacterium | reverse complement strand
CGCCTGGAGCTTCCTGAATCTGAAGAAAAACTTGCTACACTTGAAGCTGGTCTGATCGAGGCCCTCAATCCTCCGGATGCGGCTGACCAGCGCGACATCATTATTGAAATCCGTGCCGGGACAGGGGGGTTGGAAGCCTCTTTGTTTGCCGGTGATTTATATCGCATGTACAGCAAATATGCCGATACCAAGGCCTGGCGCATTGAGCTGATGTCTATGGCGGAATCTGAAGCCGAAGGGATCAAAGAAGTCGTCTTTTCCGTGAGCGGCAAAGACGCAGCCAAACGGTTAAAGTGGGAAAGCGGCACCCATCGTGTTCAACGTGTTCCTAAAACCGAAGCTTCCGGTCGTATTCACACCTCTGCTGCCACTGTCGCTGTTTTATTTGAGCCTGAAGAAGTAGACCTTGTCATCGTTCCTTCCGATTTAAAGATTGATGTTTACCGTTCATCCGGTCCGGGTGGTCAGTCCGTTAACACCACCGATTCGGCCGTGCGTATTACGCACCTTCCCACAGGTACGGTGGTGGCCTGCCAGGATGAGCGATCACAGTTAAAAAATCGCGCCAAGGCTATGCGTATCTTGCGTGCGCGTATCCTTGATAAAATGCAAAGCGATGTCTCCGCAAAAGAAGCCCAGGAGCGCAAAGCTCAGGTGGGTTCAGGAGACCGCAGCGAAAAAATCCGCACCTACAATTTTCCCGACCGCCGAATCACTGATCACCGTATTGGTTTTACCACTCATCAGTTGGAAAAAGTATTGGACGGTGATTTAGACGAATTAACAGATGCTTTGATCGTGGCGGAAAAAGAAGCCAAAGATAAAATCCACTAGTCGGGGAAGACCATGAACTTCTCTCAGAGGTATTTTCCGGGGCTTGATGGCTTGCGTGCAGCCTCCATTTTTCTCGTTCTCCTGCATCATATTGGCATGATTTTTCAATATTGGCCGTTTGCCGGAGGACCTGCCGTTCTTTCCTCCTTGTCTTTCCAAGTCATGTTGCTGGGATTTGCCGGGGTTGACATGTTTTTTGTGATTAGTGGATTCTTGATTGCCGGCCTGTTACTGGAAGATCTTAGCGGTCCGCTGCGAATCAAACGGTTTTATGTGCGCCGTGCATTTAAAATCCTGCCTCAGTATTGGACAGTCGTTTTGGTTGGAACTTATTTATCCTTCTTTGTGTATGAACAGAGATCTTCGGTAGCGACCTATCTTAATTATTTATTCTTTCTTCAAAATTATTTTGGCCAGGTAGAAATTTTACGTCATTTGTGGACTATTGCTGTCGAGGAGCATTTTTACTTGCTGTTGCCTCTAGTCTATTGGGTCATATGGTTAGTTTTCAAGAATTCAGAGGCTCGTTGGCGGGCGCTTTTTGTGATCTTTCTTGTTTTGATTGCAGCAGGCAATGCTTTGCGTTGGTCGGATTTTATGAACGTCGGTCTGGACCCTATCAATCAGCCGCCGAGTTGGCAGTTTACGCATAGGCGTTTCGACGCGCTGGTTTTCGGTTGCTGGCTGCGTCTCATGATTCCATGTTTAGCCGTTTTGAAAGAAAAGTTTAAGATTATTCCCAGTGTTTCTTTTCTTTTGGGTTGTGTTCTTTTCTCGTGTCTTTTTTTGACCCGGCCGTTTGTTAATTGGCAGGACTATTTTATGTTGTATATTTCGTGCGGATTTATTCTGCTGTCCGTGATTTTAGACTTGACTATCTTGGTAAACATTTTAGAAACGCCGTGGTTAAGGTTTGTCGGAAGGAACTCTTACGGAATTTATATTTGGCATATGATGAGCATTTTTTTCTTCAGTGAGTTGTTTAAGAAAACAAACTCTGTTTGGTTTGTTTTGTTGTATGTGATCATGTCATTGGTGTTGGGTGTTCTCTCCACACAGACCATTGAGAAAACTTTTCTTAGAATTCGAAAACAGGTGATGCCTTAGTTATGACAGCCAGAGAACTGATTCTCACACATATCCTGCGATGCTCACGGGCAGACTTATATATTAAGGGTCTTCATTTGAACGAGACGCAGCAAAAAATTTACGACGGCATAATCCGTCGCATAGAGGCAGGAGAGCCGCTGCAATATGCCCTGGGAGAATGCGAATTTATGGGGCATTCCCTTAAAGTGGATTCACGAGTTTTAATTCCGCGACCGGAAACAGAATTGTTGGTGGAAATTATTGTTGAAACGCTGCAAACCTCCGAGATTTTTAAATCATCGAGGGTAGGGTTAGATATTGGGGTTGGGTCCGGAAATATTACGATTGGCTTATTGAGGTCCTTAGCGCCACTTCACATGACGGGACTGGATGTGTCGATGCCCGCGCTGGATCTTTGCCGTGAGAATTTGCGGAGGCATGACCTGGAAGGTAGCGTGAATTTGATCCATGGAGATGTCTTTGTCTGGCTCGGGCAAAAGTATTCGGATGCTTTGAAATTTTCCTTTATGGTGAGCAATCCACCTTATATTAAGCGGGCGAATTTGGAATTGCTTCCCGCAGATGTTAAGCGAGAGCCGGTATTGGCTTTAGATGGGGGCGAGGACGGTTTAAATTTTTACGTTCATATCATTTCTCATGTGGCCCATCTGTTGAAACCGGGGGGGTGGATTTTTTTTGAGATCGGCGAAGATCAGGGAAAATCTCTGGATAACCTTTTGACCATGCATGGGTCTTTTGTTAATATATCGATCATCAAAGATTACAATCAAAAAGACAGATTTGTTAAAGCTCAATTGATTTTGTAAGAGAATAAACATTTAATCATCAGGAGTTTTATGGATAAATTCGTTATCGAAGGCGGCAAACCCCTTAAAGGTGAAATTCGTGTAAGCGGTTCGAAAAACGCGACCCTTCCGATTCTGGCAGCCACGTTGTTGACGGACGAACCCTGCGAAATCAAGAATGTGCCGAAGCTGCGCGACACAACAACGATGCTTAAACTCCTCAAGTCGTTAGGAAAAAACGTTGAAGTCTCTAAAGATAAAATCATGATTACCGCTAACGGGACGCTTAATCACGTTGCTGATTACGATTTGGTGTCCACCATGCGCGGATCATTTTGCGTTCTTGGACCATTACTGGCCAAATTAGGAAAAGCCAAAGTCTCCATGCCTGGCGGATGTATCATTGGTGTCCGTCCTGTCGATCTTCATATGAAGGGCATTCTAGCATTGGGTACCAAGACCACCATGGAAGGCGGATATGTCAATGCGGTGGCCCCCAAATTAAAAGGCGCACACATTTATTTAGGTGGTGTATTTGGTTCTTCTGTTTTAGCGACAGCCAACGTGATGATGGCGGCTGTTTTAGCCCACGGACAGACGGTCATTGAATCGGCGGCCTGTGAACCGGAGATTGAGGATCTAGGAAATTTCTTAAGCGAAATGGGGGCGAAGATCGAAGGCCACGGAACTCCGCGCATTGTCATAAATGGCGTCCGCCGTTTAGAAGGCGTCAGTTATCGCATGTCTCCCGACCGAATTGAAGCCGGAACATTTATTATCATGGCAGCAGCCACCCGCAGTCACATGACCATTCGGGATATCCATTTGAACCAGCTGTCCGCTTTGGTTGATAAGCTCAACCAAGTGGGTGTTGTCATCGAGAAAGATAAAGATTCCATTCACGTTAAGCCGGGAAGAAATTTGAAGCCTGTATCGATGACAACCTATCCGCATCCTGGATTTCCCACTGACCTTCAAGCGCAATATGCGGCGTTGATGTCTCTTGTTCCGGGTGTGACTGTTATTACCGATAAGGTCTTTCCTGACCGTTTCATGCATATTCCGGAATTAAACCGCATGGGAGCCCAGATCCGTCGGGAAGGCGGGGTCGCGATTATTGAAGGGGTTAAGCAATTGTACGGGGCACCTGTTATGGCTTCAGATTTGCGTGCCTCAGCAGCGCTTGTGATTGCGGGCCTGGCGGCCAAAGGCCGTACAGATATTCACCGCATCTACCATTTGGAACGCGGTTATGAGGATTTGGATAAAAAACTCGTTGGTCTTGGTGCCAAAGTTTGGCGGGAAAGAGAATAAGAATAGCTATTGTCCCTGCCAGATAAAAAGCTAAGCTCTCGTTGTTGGCTTGTAATCGGTGTGTTTTGAGGTTTGACTATGATACTCATGATCGATAATTATGATTCCTTTACATACAATCTTGTTCAGTATTTCGGGGAACTGAGTGCGGATATGAAGGTTTTTCGTAACGATGCTTTGACCGTCAGTCAGGTCGAGCACATGAAGCCCGAGAAAATTGTCATTTCCCCTGGGCCTGGCCGTCCCGAAGATGCCGGCATTTCGGTTGAGATCATTCAGAAGCTAGCAGGAAAAATCCCTATTCTGGGTGTTTGTTTGGGGCACCAGGCGATCGGCTACGCTTACGGAGGGAAGATCATTCATGCCAAGTCGCTCATGCACGGAAAGACTTCTAAGGTTTCCCATGATAATCAGGAGTTGTTTGCCAATGTGGAGAATCCTTTCGCGGCGACACGGTATCATTCCCTGGTGATTGATCCAAAGTCATTGCCAAGGGAGTTGGAGGTCACGGCAACAACTACAGATGATAAGGAAATTATGGGCGTTCGGCATAAGAATCTCCCGTTGTGGGGCGTTCAATTTCATCCGGAATCCATTCTGACGACTGAGGGAATGAAAATTCTGCGCAATTTTTTAAGATTATAATGGGAATGTGAAGTTATTTATGGGTTCTTTTAGACAATACATTGATAAGGTCCAAAATCGGTACAATCTCTCCAAGATCGAAGTGCATGATGTGATGCAGATTATCATGTCCGGTCAGGCTTCGGATGATGAATTAAAACAATACCTTTTGGCTTTAAATGATAAAGGCCCAACGGTTGATGAGATCACCGGCGCCGTTGAAATCATGCGTAAGTTTGTCGTTCAGGTTGACACTGAACATGAAGTCGTGTTGGATACCTGCGGTACAGGCGGCGATCACAAGGGGACCTTTAATATTTCAACGGTCAGCGCCTTCGTGGTTGCAGGCACCGGTGTGGCGGTCGCCAAACATGGGAACCGTTCGGTTTCCAGTGTGTGTGGAAGTGCGGATTTGCTCGAGGGGTTGGGTGTCAATATTCATTTGAACGAAATTGCCATCGGCCGTTGTCTGGATGAGATCGGAATCGCTTTCTTATTTGCGCAAAATCTGCATCCGGCCATGAAAAATGTCGCACCGGTTAGAAAGTCCTTAGGTGTTAAGACGATCTTTAATATCCTGGGACCGCTTACGAATCCCGCCCATGCCACGCATCAGATGATGGGCGTGTACAACCGGGATTTGGTTGAGCCCATGGCCCACGTTTTGAAGAACTTGGGCCTCAAACGCGCTTTGGTCGTTCATGGCAATGACGGCCTCGATGAAATCACGATCACTGATAAGACATTTGTGAGTGAATTTAACGGACAAGAGGTGATAAGCTACGACATCGATCCGGAAGAGTTAGGGATCACACGCGCCAGTCATGACGATCTTGCCGTCCAAGACATTGAAGATAATATGTGCGTGGCCTTGGAAGTTCTTCAAGCCAGCCAGGGACCGAAGCGGGACATTGTGATCCTTAATGCGGCCTATGCGTTATATACGGCGCAGAAGGTCAGAAATATTCAGGAAGGGATTACAATGGCTGAAGAATCCATTGATTCCGGCAAAGCCTTAAATAAGTTGAATCAGCTCAAGGAATTTTCCAAACGTGTCGAATGATTTTCTTGCCAAAATTCTGCAGTATAAGCAGCAGCTGCTCGCGGAAAAAAAATCTTATTATGAGGGCCTCAAGAAAAATGTGGATACAGCTCAACATTCCAGGTATGAGATTTTTAAGAAGGCCATTTCCAAGCCGGGCGTTGTTAATCTGATTGCTGAAGTCAAGAAGGCCTCTCCGTCCCGTGGCGTTATCCGCGAGGATTTTGACGCCCTTAAGATTGCCCGCATTTACGTTAAGAATGGTGCCTCGGCCATTTCTGTGCTGACAGAGGATAAATATTTTTTAGGAAAGCCGTCGTACTTGCGGGACATCAGTGATGAAGTCAATGTTCCGACACTCATGAAGGATTTCATTGTTCACGAGCATCAGGTGTATGAAGCCTTTGTTTGTGGTGCGAGTGCGATTTTGCTCATCGTGGCATTGTTGGAGGACCGGCAGATCACGCAATTGATGCAGGCCGCGCACCGTTTGGGAATGGATTGTTTGGTTGAAGTCCACAATGCCGAAGAGTTAGACCGCGCTTTGGAACTGGATGCGGAAATCATTGGAATTAACAACCGCAATTTGCACACGCTGGTGGTTGATAAAAACACGTGTTTGCAGCTTGTTCCTAGAGTTCCACAAGGAAAAATTATTGTGGCGGAAAGCGGTCTGGAAAATCGCGAAGATCTGACGAATCTTAAGAAATTGGGCGTTCATGCGGTCTTAATTGGTGAGACGTTTATGAAGGCAGAGGACATCGGTGTAAGGGTACGGGAAATCATAGATAATATTTAGGAAGGACGTCATGGTAAGGGTTAAAATTTGCGGAATTACAAATCGGGAAGATGCGTTAAAGGCGGCGAGTTTAGGAGCATGGGCGCTGGGTTTTAATTTTTATAAAAAAAGTCCGCGCTTCATTGCGCCGGCGAAAGCCAAAAAGATCATTCAAGAACTGCCTCCGTTTGTTACGCCGGTGGGGATTTTTGTCAATCAGCCGTTGGGGGCGATTCGGGACATCATTAGCCACTGCAACCTGGGAGCCGTCCAGATGCATGGAGATGAAGATCATCATTTCTGTCACCGCCTGCGCCGGTATGGCGCGAAGGTCATCAAGGTCTTTCGCGTGGGTGCGACATTTGATCCGTCTGTTCTCAAGGATTATCACGTGGATGCCTTTTTATTTGATACGTTGGTCAAATCCGAGGCAGACACAACGTACGGCGGATCCGGCAAGACGTTTAACTGGAGCCTGCTCAAAGAGATGAAAGGCCAGCACAAACCGTTTATCCTTTCCGGCGGATTGAATCCGCAGAATGTCATTGAACCGGTTAATCAGATCAAGCCGTATGCCGTGGATGTGGCCAGCGGCGTTGAATCTGAGCCCGGAAAAAAAGATCCGCGCCTGCTCAAGGAATTTATTGAAATTGTCAGTTATGTCAGTGGGCCGAACGTCAAATCACACGTGGATTAAAGATGGCCCTGCCGGATGAGCATGACAAATACGCCCAGTGGCAGGTTCTGCAGGAAAAACGCTGGGAGTCCTTGTGTGGGCGTTGCGGCGCGTGTTGCGGTGTCGTTGAGAACGATCCATGCGAGCATCTGCGCGGTCATCAAAAAGGTGGGTATTATTGCAGTATTTACGACCGGCGTTTCGGCGAACACAAGACAGTCAATGGCCGGACTGTTCAATGTGTTCCTGTGCGTCAGATCATTCACTCGTCTTGGCTCGGGGATGAGTGCTGCGGATATAAACGCGATTTGAAAAATATTATTGCTGGAGATAATGGTTAAGGGCTAAGGTGTGCGTCGTAAAATCGGAATTACCTCTTAACTCTTTACCTCTTTAGCACTTTCTCTTATAATGCCGACCCATGAGCGATAAATTTATCCGTGTCTTTAAAAAGTTGGATTTTAATTTTATTAAGGCCCGTCTGCTGATTTATGGTGCGTTATCCGGCAGTTGCGCAGCCTGTAAGTCCATGGATATTAAGCTTGATGTCCGTCAGTGTCCGCAATGCAAGGCCGAATTCAGTTATGTCGCTTTTATGAATGTCAAAGACCACATGCCCAAGATGCTGCGTTTGAACGAAGAGCGTCCGGACTTAGTTTTCGTGGATTATGACGATTTCAAGAAAATTGAAGGGGATCTTAAAGCCAGGGAATTCTTAAAATGATCAATAAAGACCGATTAATCAGACTGACCCAGCGCGTTTTGCAGTTCAACTCTGTCAATCCTCCGGGTAATGAATATGAACTTGCACAATTCATTATCAAAGATTTAAAATCTATTAAGCTAGACGTGAAGACCGTAAGCTACCAGCCAAAGCGGCCCAATGTGATTGCGACCCTTAAAGGATCGTGGCCACGGAAGAAGGCCATCCAGGAGGCAATTCTTATCACGCCTCATATTGACACTGTTCCATTCGGGACAGGATGGAAATTCAATCCTACCGGTGGTGAAATCAAAGGCGGACGCATTTATGGGCGCGGCGCCAGCGATGATAAAGGGAATTGCGCGGTGGGTATGGAAGTTTTGCGATCTTTGGTTGAAGACGGTGTGCGTTTAAAGCGCGATATTATTTTTGCTGCAACGGTCGATGAAGAAACTGGCAGTCATCATGGCATTCGTCCGTTGTTAGAAGAGGGTGTGCTTAAGCCTAAAGTGGCGCTGATCACGGATTCGGAAGATTTTGATACGATCGTTGCCCAAAAAGGATTATTTCACACACGGGTTCAAGTCTTTGGCCGCAAGGCCCATGGGGCTTACAATTGGCTGGGCGTCAGTGCCATTGAAATTTCGGCACGCATCATTGACCGTCTTAAAAGATATAAATTCAAATGCCGCAAGCATGCGCTCCTTGTTCCTCCGACGGTGAATATCGGAACAATCAAAGGCGGGGACAAGGTCAATATGGTAGCGGATTTTTGCGAGTTTTCAGTGGATATCCGCTATCTTCCGGACATGACCGCTGACGGTGTTCTGAAAGAAATGAAAGCCATTATCGAGAAAGAAACCAAGAATTACAAAGTTATTGTTGATGACAGCCAGCGACCGTATGAAATTGATGCCAGTCATCCGTTTGTCAAAACCTATGTGGATGCCGCCAAAAAAATGGGGATTGAGGCGGAATTAAAAGGCAGTCAGGGCGCAACCGTCATAACGTTTTTCCAGGATTATGGAATTCCGGCTTTCTCGACCGGCTGGGGCGCGCGCGGCACCATGCATGCCAATGACGAATACGCGGAAATCAAAACCTTATATAACGGTGCCCGTTTGTTGGAGCAATATCTCAAGGATTATGATGCGATTGCTTAATGTTTTTCTCACGGTCTTTTTAGTATGTGTCCCGGCATTTGCCCAGGAGGTTAAGTTGCCGTTTACCAAAGGCGAAGTTATCACCTATTCCATTAAAAAACTGGCCGTTAAAGCCGGAGAAGCCACACTGACCTTTGAAGGGGAGACGCAAGTCAAGGATCAAAAGGTTTATCTGATTGTTTTTAAAGCGGATGGTTTTAATTTTTACGATGAGGAGAAAATTTATGTCTCAATCGACACATTTGCCCCGGTGCAAGTCTTGCGGGACCTGAATATCTTTGGAAATAAAGAGAAAATTACAGAAGATTATTTATCCAGGGAAGGCAAGATTGTCATTACAAAAACCGCGGATGGAAAAACGACGCAAAGCACCATTAATAAAGACGGTCAGATCGATAATATTTATGGGGTGATCTATCGTTATCGGGCATCCGGAAAATTTCAGATTGGCGATGAGATCCAGTTGAGGCTGCCCACCAAGGACATTTCTTTGAAGTTGCAAAAGTCGGTTTCCATCAAGGCTGCCGGCCAAGTTTATCCCTCGTTTTTTATGTCGAGCGTACCATCTCAATACCAAATTTGGTTTGATGCCGGCGATAAAAAAATCCCGTTGAGAATTAACGGCGCGGTTGGGATGGCCAATACGGTCATGACGATGAAATCCTTTAGTGAAGGGGGTAAGTGATAAGGGGGAGGTGGTGCGAAAGAAATTCATTCGTATCACGTGCCGCGTAACACATACCACTAATTATGCAGCCAGATCAAAATGGACATTTCGGACAATTCGGCGGACGCTACGTCCCAGAAACGTTGATGGCGCTTTTGCTGGATTTGGAAAAGGAATTCTTCCGGATTCATAAAGATAAAGCCTTTAACAAGGAATTTCTGGCGTATCTAAACGATTACGCCGGTCGTCCTACAAAGTTGTTTTATGCCGAGCGCTTAAGTAAGCATCTTAAGACGCTCAAGATTTATTTCAAACGCGAAGACCTTCTGCATACCGGGGCGCATAAAATCAATAATACCTTGGGTCAAATATTGATTGCCCGACGCATGGGAAAGACCCGTATCATCGCTGAGACCGGTGCAGGGCAGCACGGAGTTGCCACCGCGACCGTGTGCGCGTTGTTTGGTTTAAAATGCGTGATTTATATGGGGGCAGAGGACGTTAAGCGTCAGGCATTGAACGTTGTTCGGATGCGGTTGTTGGGCGCTCAGGTTATGCCG
>JAEUSC010000449.1 GCA_016789035.1 Candidatus Omnitrophota bacterium | reverse complement strand
TGATCAAAGAGTGGCAGAATGTCCCGGCCGACCGATGGCTCGCCGTCATCAAAGGTAAAACTTACCGCGCACAATTTGTTGTCTTTAAACGGTGCGATGAGAACCGAAGACTCGCGATTCTCCTCAGGTAAAGGCGGATGGAATTCTTTTAAAGATTGATAAAGATTGCTGATAATCTGGTTACTGTCAGATAGATTCCTGCCGGATATCATTAGCCATTTATAGGCAAGATTTTCTTGATCGGCCGCCAAAAAAGTTTTTATTAGGAGTATATACGACATAGGGTCATACGGAGCTATATTGGCCGCTGTCATAAAATTCTCAATGGCGGAAGGGATGTCTTTCTTTTGCAGAGCGGCCAGACCCTTTTCGATTTCCACGAGCACAATTGCGTTTAATTTTAAGATGGTGGGCCGTAAGACTTCAACCCGTGGGTCAGGGGATTCCGCAGCGAAAGCTGCTTTTTCAGAATGTCCCGCAAACAAAAAATGCGTGCCGGATGCTAATAAAAGAAGAAACAGACAGGTTGTGAGGGGCTTGTTAAACATATTTTCTAGAAGCTCAGACTGAGACATCTTATCAATAGCGATCGCGAATGCAATATCAAACTGATAATTCCACATGGAATATGGGGTTGCGTGTAGACTAATTGCCAGTATAATAAATCGGTCAACTGAGGAAAACTGGAGTTAGGGTGGAGCTAACGTATGTAACATCCGCAGCTTTCATCAAAGAATCCAGGATTAATGAAAGGAATTTTATGAAAAGAATTGTCTTGGCATCATGGATGTTGGTAAGTCTTTTGGCTTTTAGCGGATGTGCAGCTATTTTGATCGGCGCAGGTGTGGCTGGGGGAGTTGCGATCAGCGAAGATACGGCCAAATTAGAGATCGATACCACCTATGATCGGGCTTGGAATGCTGTCCATGAAATGGTCAAATCAATGGGGATCATTAATGCTCAGAATAAAGACTCAGGAAAAATTGAGGCCAATATTCAAGATTCGAGAGTTGATGTTAAAGTTCTTCCCGTTACTTCCAAAACCGTTCGTGTTGAAGTGAAAGCTAGAAAAAATTTGTTGCCCAATATGGACTTGGCCATGACCATCATCAATCGAATCAATAGCAAGTTCTAACTCGTTAATATGATTTCGGGTTCGTTAGTTTTTAAATGAGAAGGCAATTTTGCCCAGAAAATAGTCTTGCGACCTCCAAAAACGGTCTATATAATGGGGGCTCTTGTTGGGTAATATAGGTAAGGAGGTTTCTATGGCTGCTTTGCATTTGAATGAAAAAAATTTTGAGCAGGAGGTTTTAAAATCAAGCCTGCCTGTTTTAGTGGATTTCTGGGCTCAATGGTGCGGCCCATGCAGGGCTCTTGCCCCTGTTATTGAGGAGCTTTCTACAGAGCTCAATGGAAAAATGGTTGTTGGAAAAGTTGATGTGGATGAGGCTCAGAATCTCGCGGCCGATTATGAAGTAAGTTCCATACCAACGCTTATGATATTTAAAAATGGACAAGCTGTGGATCAGCTAATCGGCGTTATGCCTAAGGCTCAGCTGCTGGCTAAAATTAAGCCTCATTTGTCATAAGTTTAGGGTTTCGTTTTTCTCAGAATGAAGATGTAGTTTCGATACTAAAAGGCACTTAAGGAGTTGCATATATGTTGCTCGAAATGTGTAAGTCAAAAATTTCCAATGCACGTGTTACTGCTTGCGAACTATTTTATGAAGGCAGTATCACAATTGATGCGAATCTGCTTAGGGCCTCTGGAATTCTTCCGTTTGAGAAGGTTCAAGTCGTGAATCTCAACAATGCTCATCGGATTGAGACATATGTCATCGAAGGAAAATCGGGTTCAGGTGAGATTTGTCTTAATGGTCCCGCGGCCCGCATGGGATATGTTGGGGATCGCGTTCATATCATCAGCTATGCCTTGATGGATGCCAAGGAAGCTCAGTGTTTTCAAGCCAAGGTAATCAAGCTCAATGAACACAATACTATTAAAGATTAGAACATACGGTGATCCCTGTCTGCGGAAGAAATCGAAAGCCGTTAAAGAGGCGGGGCCAAGCGAACGATTTTTGATCAACGCGATGTTCGAAACCATGCATGCCCAAAAAGGTGTAGGTTTAGCAGCTCCGCAAATTGGATTGAATGAACAGATCTTTGTCGTTGATGTAGGCGATGGCCCTTTTGCGATCATCAATCCGCAAATTACCAAGAAATCAGGTTCTGATGTTATGGAGGAAGGATGCTTAAGCATTCCCGATATTTTAATTAAGGTGAAGCGTGCGCACGCCATTGAGGTAACA
>JAEUSC010000092.1 GCA_016789035.1 Candidatus Omnitrophota bacterium | reverse complement strand
GTTCCGCCCGCGCGATATCTCCGGAATCTAATATTGCCATTAGAAACAACTGTAAACTCCGGGATTCCTGCGGAAAAATGGTTAAGTTTTCTTGGTACAGTTTCTCGGCCGTTTTAAAATCATGATTCACAAGTGCAATCCGTGCCAAATTTAAACGCGGTTCCACTAACATACGATTTAACGATAATGCTTCCTGATTGCTGCGAACGGCCTCTTGCAATTTTCCCATCTCTTCATAAACCAATGCCAGATTGTTATAAACTTCCGCCGCGTTCGGATTAAAAACTAATGCTGTCTTATAATTTTCAACAGCACCGTCATAACGACCCTCTTCCGAATCCATGAATCCTAAGTTTGCATAAATCTGCCAATCATTAAAGACGCCCTCCTTGGCACTATTCAGATAATGTCTGGCATGGCCATACTGCTTATCAAGCATAAAAGCATACGCCAAATAAAACTCCGTTGTCTTAAATGAAGGAACTTTGGCAAGCCAGTAGAGACAATAGGTCTTTTCGTCTCTCCATAATTCGTTGTACAGATGAGTCAGCCGAATATACCCTGTCATCAAAAAAGCAATTAAAATAATACCTATCCATTGTTTATAAGCTATAACCTGCCTTAAGGCTTCCGCCAACAGGATAAAGAAACCTGTGCCAGCAATAAACATCCAGTGCGGCTCCATAACCAACCCTGTGGTCGGACGAAACAAACAAGCCCCCATGATTGGAACAAATCCTACCGCAAAGATAACAATGGCCCAGGAGTAGAGCGAACGCCCAAACTTTATTAATCCTATAAGTCCTACAGCAATCAGCGCTATCCCTAAAAGCAACCATAAGTAAATATGATCTTCCACTATTTGACAGGCCCACATCAAAACCACACCGTCTGGAAAAAACAATTGGGATAGATACCAGGCCACGAGCTTTACATAGGTTGCTAAAAACTGAACGACCGACATATGAAAATCCGAAAACTTCTCAAGCACTCCGGATTTCAGACTGGCATAATGCAGCCGAAAGACCAAATACGACGTCAAAATTACAAAAAACGGCAGAGTCCTTAAAAAGCTCTGAAGAAAATTTTTACGCCCTACGAGCCAAGCCATACAAAACAGATAAATCGGAAGCACCATCGATGTTTCGTGAACGCCCATCGCCATTAAATAAAAAACAATACTGACACCGATGGTTACCTGCGGTCGGTTTGAATCCAAAGACCTTGCGAAAGAGAACATACAGATCATGGCGACCGCAAATTGTAAAACATACGCATAGGCAACCACGTAATTCACGGCAAGACCGTTAATGGGATGAAGCGCAAATAACGCCGCGCTTAAGAAAGCAAGCGTGCCTTCTTTAGATAACAACACCATAAGACCATAAAAAAAGCTGCTAGCCATTATCAAAAGCAAAAGACTAATAACATGGTAATAGACTGTCTGATTCTTAAATGACTGATACATTATGGCCAATATGGAATTTGTTACCGGACGGTAACTGCTTTCTTCGGAGGCAACCGAAACTTTTAGATAGCGATTCGGCTCTGGGATCCAATTGTATTTGAGATATGAGGGATTAATGATCTTTGGATCTTTAAACGTGTCATGATCATCCATTTTAAAGGATCCGTGCTGCGCGTTAAAGAACGCACAGACAATAAGCAGACACAAAACCAGCAAATGAAAACCTATCAGTTTCTTTGTGATCATTGGCCGTGTCAACGGTTCCTTCGCTTATGGCACGCAGCTATTGGGAGCGATTTTTGCCGACAATTTTATCTTTGGGTTTGTCATGTATTCTTTGGCAATAGCCACAGAATATTTCGCGCCGTTAGTATCCACAGAACCTACACCAGGGACCGGACGCGTTGGATCAAAGCGATTTTTAACGGTGACTGAAAAATAAAAATCAGGGCTTGTTGAAACGACTACAGGTGTATCCGGAGCATCGAAGGTATCGACCGTTACTGTTCCAATTTTAAGATCGGTCGAAAGACAATTTCCCTTACCACTGCCTAAGCTGCGGGTACACTTATGAATATCCGTCCCGATGCGGGTATAACACTGCCAATTGTCGTCAGAATAATCGGAAGGACTTCCATAGTCGCGATAAACGCAAATATAATTAGTACAGTTTGTGGTGATATTGCCCAATTGGATACACTGACTAGCAGCATCTCCATAGGCTTGAGAAGCTGTCTTAACTATATCTTCCAAAACGGCTGATGTACGGATTGAAACAATCGATGAACGCGACTGCTGCTGCTCCGTACTGCGCAGGGCAAAATCCACTGAAACAACACCCATCATAATAATCCCAATGATAACCGTACTGACAAACAGCTCGGCGAGGGTTAAACCATTCTGGTTCAAATGCATTCGCATAAAATTTAAATTACCATGAAATATTCATTTCCACTTTACGAGCATTACCATCAGGACTCACCAAATAATTCACAGTGTAACTTCCTAAAGAAACATCACTGTGCAGCCCCAAAGACAAATCTCCGGTATTGTATGTTGTTGCATCCACCTTGCCTCGCAGTCCCTCGAGAAACTGCTTGGCTGCTAAAGCCGCCTGAACCCTTTCATCAGATTCCAAAGCCGGCTCCTTTTGTGCGGACATAGTGGCCATGACGCCAATAACACTAATGCTCAATATGACCGCGGCAATCATAACCTCGACCATTGAGAATGCCCGATTATCAGAAAGTCTTAAAATATTTTTAAATCCTGGCCTTAAGGACATATCCCTGCCCCTCCTGCCGCGTAGGCCGAACATATATTTGCCGCTCCGCTGCAAGAAACAACCCCCGTAGAATTAATACACAGAGTATACGTTCCATCGGATCGGCTTAATGTCGCGACCCTCGCAGCTGCATTATATAAATTGGGCGGAAGGTTAAAATTTGCAGAGTTCGGAACGTCAATATCTAGACTACCAATGGCTGTTGCGTAGGCATTATTTTCTAGACGATACCTCTCTTGGGCCGCCAAAAGCACTGTTAAAAGCCCTACGCCTTCGGTAGCCTTTACACGCTCCACATGAAGAGAATACGAAGGCATGGCAATGGCTGCCAGAATACTGATAATGATGATGACAATTAGGATTTCTAAAAGTGTGAAGGCATGATTACGCTTGAATAGAAATTTGCCCATTGCAATTTTCCCCTTAGAGATGACAAAGCAACATCCCAAAAGATTTCTCCTTCAGGATGTTGCTTTGAGAAAGAAACAAAATGCAATTATTGAATACCGGCAAAAGCCGTTGTCCCTGAACGGGTGAATAAACCGGCAGTGTTGCGTGTTAAAACCACCGTATCACCGTTGTTACCATTGTCAACTGTGTTGCGTGTAG
>JAEUSC010000378.1 GCA_016789035.1 Candidatus Omnitrophota bacterium | reverse complement strand
CGTCACTACAAAGATTGCGCAGGCCGGTATCGATTTGACGTTGCTTTATGGGAGTGTTGAAAAGGAAGGGATCATCAGCCGCGTTGTTATGATTTCTGAAAACAATGACGCTTTGTTGATGGCCATCCGCCGGTAATCATTCAGGAGGTTTTGGCGTGCCAAGTCTTTTTACCCGAATTATCAACGGGGAGATTCCCTGTCATAAAGTTCATGAAGATGATGCTCATCTGGCGTTCTTGGATATCCGTCCGATTTCGCAGGGACACACGCTTGTCGTCCCCAAGGTTGAAGTTGATTATATTTTTGATCTGGACGAAAACCAGCTGGCGGCTTTAATGGCCTTTGCGCGTCAGACAGCAGTTAAGATTAAGAAGGTTATTTCTTGCCAGCGAATTGGGATTATGGTTGCGGGGTTGGAGGTTGCGCATGCTCATGTTCATTTGGTTCCTATTTTGTCTACGGGAGATCTGACATTTGCGAAGGCCAGGCCTGCGTCGTCCCAAGAGTTGGAGATTGTGGCTCAAAAAATTCGGGCTGCCTGAGGAGCGAATAACACCTCGGGGCAGCCTTAGATGATCGTCTTGCCAGACTGGAAAGCTGTTATTGAATTGATAATTGTCTCGATATAGTTGGTACACGGCGGACGCAGTGTTCTTCCATGGTCGCCAGGACGAGACATCTTCCTTTTCACACATGCGATATTTCAGCCAAGATTTTAAAATCTTTCATAATGCGGATAGGCTTGCCCAGCGTATCTTTTTGCTGTTTTCTCTTCTTTTTGTGGGGCTGATCATTTTTCCAAGTTCCTTGCTCAGCTTTAGTCACATTCACAAATTTAAACATGAAGGGCCGCGACTCATTCTAAAGAGCCCGTCCATTTCGGACGTGTATGCCCATCATGATTTAGGGGATCTTTCCACGAATGTCCTTTTTTACATTCCTTTTGGTCTTTTTCTTTCGCTGACCGTTTCCTTTCGTAAACCGCGCATTCTGACGTTTTGGCTGGTCGTGGGTTTTCTTTTAAGTGCGGCGATGGAGACGGCGCAATATTTTCTCGCTCGATATCCCGATCCGGTGGATGTGGTGACTAATTCACTGGGCTTTATCGTTGGTTTTGAACTCGGCGTTATTGCGATTAAGTTTTTTGGTTTGCGCCCGTCAGCAATCCTGGGCATTAATCCCGATAATCAAACCAGCACTAAAGTCAACACACTCGCCTCGGTGCGTTTTATCTATATCGCAGTCTATCTTCTGAGTTCGTGGCTTCCGTTTGACATGACCTTTCAGTGGCAGGAAATTCTTGAGAAGCAGCGTCCGGACAAGTGGGGAAATGTGCGGTTGATTCTGGATCCTTTTTATCACTTTGTGCATTGGCATACGGATGCGGCAGGCCTTTTGGGTTTCTTTTGGGGGCTCTTGCCGCTGGCGGTACTCACGGGAATTTTACAAGGTTTAAAAAAACGGCTGGATTTAAGTCGAACCATTATGGCGTGCCTTTTCTTAGTATTAATCTCAGAGCTCGGTCAACTGTTTGTGTATTCCCGGACAACGGACATTTTTGTGGTTGTGCTGGCTGTATTGTCCGGTTTTTTGGGTTGGTCCATCAGTTTGCTGTGGTTTAAACTCCAAGACACTCACGGATATTCTTCATTTGAAAATGAAAAGCATCGCAATGATTTTATATTTTTCATCACGTTGATTTACTCATTTTTACTCGTTTTAGCTGCGTTATTTCCATTTAAGTTTGAGTATAGTTCCAAGGCGGTGATACAGAAGTTGCTGTATCAGACCAATTGGGTATTGTTTCATAATCAGATTGGGTCTAGAGACATGGGAATGACTCTGGGGCTATTGAAGGATGCAGGAGCGTTTGTCCCATTGGGCTTACTGACGACGTTTTGCTGGAAGGTTGGTAAACCTGAGCTGTCCCGAAAGTTGCTTATGGTATTGTCAGTTGTGAGTTCTGTTGTTTTTGCTTGCTTTCTAGAGCTAATCAAAGCGACAGGAATAGGACAATATGCTGACATGACTTTCTTGCTCTTTGCGCTTGCGGGATCTGTCATTGGCAGTATTTCATTTCAT
>JAEUSC010000376.1 GCA_016789035.1 Candidatus Omnitrophota bacterium | reverse complement strand
AAAACAACCAAACCAAACCAAACTAACCCCCAATAACCACCTCCCTCCATCCACCAAGCTAACCACATCCATATTATTCCGACTATAATTGCAATATTTGTTAACAGCAAATTTCGGTTGGTTCTTTTAATATGCTTATTAATGAAATTGTCACCCAAAGATATTTTATCTTTCTTTTTTTCTTCCTTGGAAGTGGACTCTTTTTTCCCAGCCAAATGTTCCCCACAAAATCGACATTTAATAGCTTCGTCTTGAATCTGCTCGGCACAAAAAGGACATTTTTTCATATCTTTACCTCACAAAATCTATTTCACATTTTTCAACTTAACCTTAATATATTTATCAACATCTTCCTTAAGGATTCTATATCCTCCGCGCCTTCCTTCTTGATAGGCTCTTATTTTCTTCTGACGAATCAGTTCTCTTATATATTCTTCACTGACCCTTAAAAGTTTTGCGACTTCTTTTGTTACTAATATATTACCCATCGGGAACACCCCCTTGGATCAACATTCTTCCTATTTAAGACAAACTAATGCAATCTAATGTGATTATATATAAAATGAATTATATGTCAAATTAAAACAACTCTGTAAAAAAACCTTCATCGATTAAAAAATCAATGAAGGTTTTCTGATTTAAATTAAAATGTTTTATTATTTAATCTTGAAATAAATATTCAGCAATTCTGCAACCAGCTTTACTTTCCCACCAATATGCCAATCAGTATTTCGCTCCGGCTCGATCCGCGATTTATAATCGTAAATTGTAAAAACTAAACCGTTGATCCTGCCAACCCACCCTGCTTTGATCTTACCATCTAAAGATTTTCCAAGCTGGGGATCACCAAACACTCGGATTATATCCTCATATCGCGTACCTTCTGGTAAATAACCCTGCAAGCCAGTGCCGTCAGGCTGGATGCCCCCCATCACCACATCAATATCAATCGTTGCCCGAACTTTCATGATTTATCCTTTTTTGATCCCCATCCAGATTTCCACCGGGCAACAGCTCCAGACACCACATTGTCAACCTGTTCTTGCGTTACGCCATCCACTAAGACTGCCTGCAGTTCTTCCTTGTTAAGAACACGGAAATTCTTAATACCACGATCCTTTGCCTGCAACATAAGCTCCTGCCGGGTATTCTTTATTACTGGTTTCGCTTCCACCACTTTTTGCTTTTTAGTTTTCTTGACCATTGCCGACCTCCTTTTGTTTTAAACCACTGATTCTTGTAACTTGCCGGTTTCAATATCCAGAATCTTGAAATACTTTCGACACCTCCCATCACTCCATTCCTCTTCAATAGTCAAAGACCAGTTCGCCTTTGGCATTGCTTGACGAACCAAATGAAGAGTATAGTTTGATGACTTTACGTACTCATGGATGTCGCCTCTAAGTGGAAGATTATCGACATAAATTTCCGAACCTTCCTGCTTGACGCTGATATAACGGCTTTTAATTTTGCAATCCATAACCAATATCCCCCTTTCGTTGGGGGTGAGTAGGCCATAATTTCCTCTGATTGGCAAGGCATTTAATCTCGCTGAACATCAAACACCCAATAGCACCTGACCCGCCCCTGCTCACCCTCACAAACGAGCTTTGCTCGACGGATTTGCCCCTTCTGGGCGTTCTTATTTTCAAAGACTACGTCCTCATCGTGAATTTCTTTGGGCAAAGGCTTATCGCTTATTAACAAAAATCCGGCATCGCCGAACCGCTGGCGGTAAATTTTAAACCCGCACAAAAATAAAATCGTCTGTGCCAACAGGCGATATTTAAGTGGCAAGACATCTAAGGGTTTTTCTTAGCGCGAAAGCCTGCCAGATACCCCGACACCTTCCCGAGGATCGTCACGATGCGCTCAAACCAATTATCATCGGTTTGCGGTGTCGTATCGATGGCATCCCTCAATGCCTTAAGCCCGGTGTGAACAGCAATAATGATCGCAATTGTTAATCCAATCCACGCGTGCTGTTGCGCGAAGTTGTTAAGATATTCAAGTGGATTCATTTTGACCCTCCTGTTTTATGGTTTACCTTGCATGACCCAAAAAGTTATTCCAAACAAT
>JAEUSC010000355.1 GCA_016789035.1 Candidatus Omnitrophota bacterium | reverse complement strand
CTCTTGTAAGAATACGGCGCTAAGAAATCTGCAAAAATGGCGGCCGCATAGAGCCCAACGAGGATCCATAACGCAACCCATGCCTTACGATTGTGGCGAAAGGCCTTCATACGGAGTTGAAATTCGCTTAAAGGTTTGATTTCATTTGTCATATCGGATGCGCGGGTCAGCTTTGGCCAGCGCCAGGTCTGCTAATAAATTTCCACCAATAAACATGACTGATCCCATCAACATGCTGGCCATCACCAAGTAAATATCTTTGGCCATTACTGCTTTTAGCATGAGCGATCCTAAGCCCGGCCAGCTGCAAATAATTTCAATGAGTGCCGCCCCGCTTAAGAGCGATGAAAATTCATAACCAAGCAATGTAATTAGGGGATTAATGGCGTTGCGCAAGGCATGCACATATAACACACGATTTTCAGGGAGACCTTTAGCCCGCGCCGCCAGAATGTACTGCTGACCCAGAACTTCCAGCATATTCCCTCGCATAATTTTCTGCAAGGCACCAATGCTTCCCAAAGACAATGCCACGGTAGGAATCGCCAAATGTTTGAATAGGTCCAACACTTGAGACGGCAATGACAGTTCCTCAAACGTCAAGCTGCGCATTCCACCCAGAGGAAGCCCTCCTGTCCGGCTGGCCCAAAACAAAAAAATCATGGCCAGGAAAAAAGACGGGAACGAAAGAAACACATACGAAAAGAACTGCACCCATTTGTCCTGCCATCGATCGCGGTGAACTGCTGCCCAAATCCCCAAAGGAATCGCAATCAACCATGTCACCAGGAATGCGGCCAGCGAAAGGACAAAGGTGTTTAACATTCGTCCAGAAATCAAATGAGCAACAGGAACATTGTAGTGAAATGAGTGCCCCAGCTCTCCTCGGAAAATATTTTTGACCCACGAGAAGTACTGTTCTATCAGCGGCTTATCTAATTGATAAAGCTTCTGATAACGTTCAATCGTTTCCTGGGACACTTGAGGATCTAAGCGCATGGTATCCAGATAACTGCCCGGCGTCAGACGCATCAAAAAAAAGGTCAGAAACGTTATCCCCAAAAGCATGGGAACAGAAACCAGCACACGTTGTACAATAAATTTAAGCAAATCTGATCCTCTATCTTAAAAGATAAATCTCTTCAATATTGTGCAACAAACCACCATAACTAGACGGTTTTAGATTACCGAACTTATTTCTAATGGCCGCGATACGAGCGCTCAATACGGTATAAATAACCGGCAATTTTTCTGAAACGATCATTTGAAATTCGTCATAAATGACCTTCCGCTTGTTCTCATTCAATTCCTGGACACCCTTAGAAAACAAATCATCGATACGTTTTTCCCAATCGGTTGCGGGCGTCTTTTGTGTCGGATTCCACATATGCAGTTGCCCACTGCTCGACCAGACATTTTTTCCAAAATGCGGTTCAATCGTCCCTGTCAAACTCAAAACGATGGCGTCCCATTCAAACGTACCCGTGAGTTTACCTACCAAAGTATTAAATTCCACAGGCACCAAGCGCACATCCATGCCAAGATGCTCCAGGTCCTGACGGATAATCGCAGCAATATCGAGACGTTCTGCACTGTCGGCATTTGTGGCGATATTAAATTGGACCCGGTTGCCCTGAATATCTTCAATAATTCCGTCGCCATTGCGGTCCTGATAGCCGGCATTAAAAAGAATATCCCTGGCCTTTTTCAAATTGTAATCATATCGGATTACCTTAGGATTAAAAAAGAATGTATCGGCAGGACTAATGGGGGAAAATTGGGCAAAGGCCAATCCATTAAACACAATCTTTGTCATTTGTTCTCGGTCGATCGCGTGAGCAACAGCCTTTCGAAACTCAATGTCATTAAACCACGTCATTTTCACCGGTGAGATAAACGGCTGCCTAGTTTTTTCATTGGCCCTTGTATTCAAATTAAAGACCAAGAAACTGCTTCCCATCGTAGGGCCCATATTGTAAATCTTGAACCCTTTCTTATTTTCCAAGGGCTTTAAAAGAGGATAGTCCATGCCGCGAAGGTCGTAATAATCCAAACTACCTTCCATAAATTTCAAAAGCTCTACGTCACTGCTTGGAACAATCAAAATCAGGACTTCATCTAAGTAAGGAAGACTTTCGCCATCTGGCGCTTTCCGCCAGTAGTGAGGATTGCGTTTAAGCACAACCTTCTCTCCCGGCTGATACGTACGGAGCACAAACGGGCCTTCCCCAACGATTTCCTGCGGAGGCGTATCAATTCCCCACGTATAATTGAATTTCTTTTCTTTGACAGCAGATTCCAACACATGTTTGGGCAATATGGACTGAGACATTCCTTTAAGAAATGGGGCAAATTTTACCGGCAGCACGAAACGGACCGTATGATCGTCCACTTTCTCAACCGTAAACGGTTTACCATCAACTGTAAAAATGTCACGGGAAGAGTTGGCAACCTCGGGATTGTAAATCAAATCGTTAAATGTGAAGACCACATCATCCGCAGTTAGCGGAACCCCATCGCTCCATCGCAAATTTTTGCGTAGAAAAAAGGTCCAGATCAGTCCGTCCTTCGAAACCACCCAGCGTTCGGCAAGATTCGGTTCCACCTTTAATGTCTGGGCATTAACCCGGGTCAACCCCTCGAAAAGAAAACTTGTGATCAAAGTCGTTGATGTTTCTTTAGCGACCATGTCATTAAATGATTTAGGATCCGTTGTAGTGGATAAAACTATGCGTCCGCCGGACTTGGGAACAGAAACATCGGCAAGGGAGAGACAAACAAACAGCGGTTGAATAAGAACTGCGAAAAGGATGATATAAAGGCGACTGTATAATCGCACCAGTTTGCCCTCAGCGATTTGGCACTGCCTCATTACTGGGCTTGCGTGTTGGCCATCACTTGATTGACATTGGGAGCAACCATATTAGCCGAGACTTCTTTGGCTACATCTTTTTTTGTCAAAGGTTGTTTCACTGATGATTGAACCGCTTTGGATCTTTCTTTATCGGTAGCCATCAATGACCGTGATTGGTGACTTGACAAATAAGCCAACGATAAAGACGTAACAAAAAATACGGCGGCAAGAATAGAGGTTGTCCTGACCATAAAGTCGCTGGTTTGAGCACCAAACACTGACTCGGCCGATGAAAAACTTTCCGTCAGACCACCGCCACGTCCTGCCTGCATTAAAACCACCAGCACTAACAACGCACATGTTATTGAATGAATAATCAGAACAAACGTCATCATAACTCTCTCCTGTGAAACTGTGTCAATCATTCAAATTGTTAACACAGCAAAATTCCAAACATTGTTTAGCGTTACTTTGTCGTCACAGAAACACTGTTTTTGACAATTGCAGAAAACGAATCCGCCTTTAAACTTGCCCCCCCCACCAACGCGCCGTCAATATCTTCCTGTCCCAGCAATTCTGCGGTGTTCTCAGGTTTTACACTGCCGCCGTATTGAATGCGGACCGCTTGAGCCACATCCTCTGAGAACATTCTTGCCAGCAACCCCCGAATGAACTTGTGAACTTCCTGCGCTTGGGCGCTGGTTGCGGTCTTTCCAGTACCAATGGCCCAGACCGGTTCATAAGCAATGACGAGTCCTTTAACTTCTTCCGCGCTTAAACCCGCTAAAGACCCCTCGACATGATCACGAATGACATCAAACGTTTTATTAGCCTCACGCTCCTGTAAATTTTCTCCCACGCAAACAATTGGAATCAGCTTGTGCCGTAACGCGGATTTGAGACGTTTGTTGACGGTGACATTGGTTTCACCAAAAAATTGACGGCGTTCGGAATGGCCAACAATCACATATCTGACCCCCACCGCCTTAAGCATGGGAGCTGAAACTTCACCGGTAAATGCCCCTGAATCTTCCCAATAAAGATTTTGTGCACCAAGATCAATATTAGAATCCGTCAGAACATCGCTCACTTCAGTTAATGCCGTAAATGGCGGACAAACAATGATATCAACAGACGTGACGTCTACTAATTCACGATTAAGACTATTGACCAACTCAATGGCTTCCTGTGATGTTTTATTTAATTTCCAATTTCCCGCTATGATAATTTTGCGCATGATCACCTACTCTATTTATTGTTTAAAGCCGCAATTCCCGGAAGCTCTTTGCCTTCTAAAAATTCTAAAGAAGCGCCGCCTCCCGTTGAAATATGGGTCATTTTATCTTCCAAATTGAACTTGGCAACCGCCGCGGCGGAATCGCCACCACCGACAATGACAACCGCATCTTTGAGACCAGCCAGAAATTCCGCGATCTCCCGGGTTCCCTTGGCGTAAGCGTCCCGTTCAAAAACGCCTAAGGGACCATTCCAGACGATGGTTTTGGCCTTAGCCAAAATGTCTTTATAAGCCTTGCGGGTTTTAGGACCAATATCCAAACTTTCCCATCCGTCAGGAATAGAGTCTACAACCTTAGCCTCATCGGATTGAAAATTGGGCGCAATGACAAAATCTGAAGTCAAAGCGATTTCAACACCTTTTGCTTTTGCTTCAGCCAATAATTCCCTGGCTGTATCAACCTTGTCAGCTTCGAGTTTGGAATTGCCGATCTTGATCCCCTGGGCCTTAAGGAACGTGTAGGCCATTCCGCCACCGATCACAATGCAGTTGGCTTTGGTTAATAAATTTTTGATAAGTAGAATTTTATCAGAGACTTTGGCACCGCCTAAAATAACGGTGAGAGGGCGCTTAGGATTCGAGACAGCTTCACCTAAATATTTCAATTCTTTTTCAATTAGAAAACCGGCAACAGAAGGAAGATATTGGGTGATTCCGGCTGTAGAAGCATGGGCCCTATGAGCCGTGCCAAAGGCGTCATTAACATAAATATTTGCTAAGGAAGCCAATTCTTTAGCAAACGCCGAATCATTCTTTTCTTCTTCTTTGTGAAAACGCAGGTTCTCTAATAATATGACCTTTTCATTACTTTTAGTGATTTGTTCTTTGACCTGGGAACCGACACAGTCTTGCAGCATCAAAACATCTTGCTTTAGAAAGGTTTTCAATGCTTTGGCCACCGGTTTGAGGGAAAAATCTTCTTCGTATCCTGTTCCTTTAGGACGGCCCAAATGACTCATGAGAATAACCTTGGACGCACCGTTTTTAAGCACATATTCAATTGTCGGAATACTCCCGACAATACGGCGGTCATCGGTGATATTTTTAGCCTCATCCAACGGAACATTAAAATCTGCACGAATGATAACTATCTTATTTCTAACATCAATATCTGAGATGGTTTTTTTATTCATAAAGCATTAACTCCTTGAGTTTATAGAAGAAAGCAAAAAATTGTTCCCTATTATAACTAACGTTCGGTCTTTGTCAATTTATTCGGCCTTGCTTTGGGCATAAACCGATGGAATGGCCCCCATAAGACCCATCATCACCCACATTAAATTTCCTAACTGAACTGAATATAGAGTTGTATCAAAAAAGCTCTGGGACAAGAATCCCACAAATCCGGCTATAGCGCCCGCCAATACCACTTTATAAAAATTAACCGGCATTTTGATACAGTATTGTGCACTTTTTCCAATCAGAACTCCCATTAACAATAAAAAAAACACCAAACCGATAATTCCGGTCTCCCCTGCCATTTGAAGGTAACAATTATGTGCATAAACATTCACAAGTTTTGAATAGGTATTTAAGCCACTGCCGAAGAAGGGATACTTCCGAATCACCTCCCATGCTTCCTCCCAAAAGAAAGTTCTTCCCATACCCAGTTGAAAGGTCTGCGATGTTCTAACTCTGTCCTGTTCAACAGCGGACAGTTTTCTAAACTCTTCTGAATGAGAATCAATTTTCGAATAATCCCTCACCAAATTCACTGAATCGGTAGTAAAAGAGACATCTCGATACTTCATCATTAACGGCAAGAATGCTGCTACGAAAACTAGACTAATTAAAATGACTGTCACAAAATATTTTCTGAGAATCACCACAAATACAAGCATGGAAATCCAAAATCCCATCCAGGACCCCCGTGAAAAAGTCAAACCCAATGAAATCAGCATAAAAATGAGATTCACAAATAATATAATCTTTAGCGGAAGTCCAAATTCCATTCGGGACAACCTCCATTCCTCACGAATAGACGAAGATCGTCTTTTGGGCAATACCACGAGCCCAAAAACCATGGGAATAAAAGTTACAAGATAAGCACCAAAATCATTCGCATGTCGAAAGGTCGTTGATACACGATGTTCAATTAATGGCAAGTGACGAATCAAATCCCACTTCAATGAATATTGGAATAATCCGTCTATTGCCATTACACACGCCGTTACAACAAAGACCCCCACACAATTTCTTAATGCCGATTTTGTTCTAACACAATCAACAAAACTAAAATAAAGAAGATAGCCTTCCAGAAATTTACCAACAAATGCAATTAAACTGATCATCGGATATTGGCTAAAGACCACGGATATAAATATCGACATCACATGCAAGCCTATCCACTTATTAAGAAAGTGTCCTTTGGGATAAGAACTTGCCAATATAATTCTTAGAATGTCCGGCATGCGTTTACCCTGAGATTCATAGCGGCAGAGCAAAACCTTTTTGAGAAAGAATAAAAAAATAACAAACGCAGCCATGGACTCAACCAATGCAATAGAAACAGGAAGGCTGGCAATCGCCAAACAATAAAAAAAGACAATGATACGGTTATACCGTTTCTCTATTTTTTCGGTATATGTGTCCATGAGAATTATTTGCTCTGCTGATTTTGGTACCAGCGGATAGTTTTCTTTAGCCCTTCTTCTAAATCCATTTGTGCCTGAAAACCAAAACATTTCAGCGCGCGGGTCGTATCCAGTTTACGGCGGGGCTGGCCGTCCGGTTTGGATGTGTCCCAAACGATCTTTCCCTGATAACCGGTAAGTCTCACAATAAGGTCAGCCAGCTCTTTAATGGAAATTTCCCTACTCGCACCGATGTTAACCGGTTCAGGGCCGTTGTATTGTTCCGAGGCACGGACGATAGCATTCGCCGCATCTTCAACATAAAGAAATTCACGCGTTGCCTTACCTGTCCCCCATAACGTAATCGACGGACTTTTGGAAAGCTTTGCATCAAAACATTTTTTTATGATAGCGGGAATCACATGGGAAGATTGTTCTGAAAAATTATCCCCAGGCCCATATAAATTCACTGGTAAAAGATATATGGAATTAAACCCATATTCCTGTCGATAGGCTTGCGATTGCACCAACAGCATCTTTTTGGCCAACCCATAGGGCGCATTTGTTTCTTCCGGATAGCCGTTCCACAACTCATCCTCTTTAAAGGGAACCGGCGCGAACTTCGGATAAGCGCAGATTGTCCCTAACGCGACAAATTTCCCGACCCCGGCCTTTCGGGCTTTTTCAATTAGTTGAACACCCATCATAATATTGTCATAGAAAAAACTGCCGGGATATTTTTGATTAGCGCCAATCCCTCCGACAGCCGCCGCCAAATGCAGAACCATGGTTGGATTGCTATCTTTAAGAACGCGTTTAACGGCAGACATTTTTCGCAAATCATAATCTTTTTGAAGAGGAACAAAAACCTCTTTGCATCCCTTTTTCTTTAACAAATCGACAACATACCGACCCAAGAATCCGGCACCGCCTGTTACTAACACCCTTTGATCTTTCCAAAATTTCATTTTATTTGACCGCTTTCCCTTGTGTCCCATAGACAATTTTCCGCGTGGCTTCCATATCTGCATCAACCATCATATGAACCAATTCTTTAAAACGCACTTTCGGCTTCCACTTTAATATCCTTTTGGCCTTCGCACTGTTTCCCAACAACACATCCACTTCCGTGGGACGAAAGTAACGCTTATCAATCTCAACATGTTTTTTCCAATCCATCCCGGCGTAATCAAAAGCCTCCTGCAAGAATTCCTTGACCGAATGCGTTTCTCCCGTTGCTATCACATAATCTTCTGGTTTGGACTGTTGTAGCATCAACCACATAGCCTCGACATAATCGCCCGCAAAACCCCAATCTCGCTTGGCATCAAGATTTCCCAGATAAAGCTTATCTTGGATTCCGTATTTAATCCGGGCCAAAGCCATTGTAATCTTTCTTGTTACGAACGTTTCTCCCCGGCGGGGAGACTCATGATTAAATAAAATTCCGTTACAAGCGTACATCCCGTAAGCCTGGCGGTAATTAACCGTTAACCAATAGGCATAGACTTTAGCTGCAGCATACGGACTGCGTGGATTAAACGGAGTTTTTTCGCTCTGCGGAGTTTCCAAAACATCCCCAAACATTTCAGAGCTGGAAGCCTGGTAAAACTTGGTTTTGATGCCGGAATCACGGATGGCCTCAAGCAAACGAATGGTCCCTAAAGCCGTTATTTCTGCCGTATATTCCGGAACCTCAAAACTAACTTTGACATGGCTTTGAGCACCGAGATTATAAATCTCCTGAGGTTTGATGGTTTTGATGGCGTGGTTCAGGGAGCTGGCGTCGTTCAAATCACCATAAAGAAGATGCAAACGGACATTTTTTTCATGCGGATCCTGATAAAGATGATCAATCCTCTGAGTATTAAAATTACTGGCCCGGCGTATGACTCCATAAACTTCGTAACCTTTACTCAGTAAAAATTCAGCCAAGTAAGATCCATCCTGACCGGTAATACCCGTAATTAAAGCCTTTTTTGCCATACGCTCTCCCAGCTCATTATTATTAAAAAAACTTTTTCATTATAATTGAAATCTTTTATGTGGATATGGAAAATTTGGTTGCTTTAATAAGCCCCCCGTCCTTTTAACACCACCGGAACGGTTTGCCAAAGAATATGCAAATCGAGCCAGAAGGACCAATTATTGATATACCAAATGTCCCAGCGAACCAAACGCTGAAACGACACATCACTACGCCCCCGGATCTGCCAAAGACCTGTTATTCCGGGACGAACGTCCAAGCGTTTCAACTGACGAAAGTCCTCTCTTTCAACTTGCTCAATGGGTAAAGGTCTCGGCCCGACCAGACTCATATCACCTAAAATGACGTTAAAGATCTGGGGCAGTTCATCCAAACTATACTTTCTTAAGAATGCGCCCATCCGGGTTACGCGAGGGTCCTTTTTCATTTTAAATATAGGCCCGTCAACTTCGTTACGCTTGCGCAAATCCTTCAGAAGATCATCGGCATTTTCCACCATACTTCGGAACTTATACATATAAAAAAGTTCCCCCCGGCGCCCATACCTCCGGGACAGATATAAAATAGGGCCCCGGCTGTCTAATTTTACAAGGATTGCGAGAATAGCAAACAACGGAAGGATCATAAACATCAATACCGTTCCCACAACGATATCAAATAATCTTTTGCCTTGATGGCGATGAAGATTGCGCAGATCGCAATATTCCAGCACAGGAATGATGCCGATATTGTATTTATTAAATTCACTTTGCATGAGTTCAAAACCTTGCGGGACCACCCTCACGGCAATACCCATATCTCGAGCGTCTTCAAGGATTTTGGAAAAGATAGAATAATCATTATGCAGCGTTATATAAACTTGATGAACAAATTCCCTTTTTGCAATCACTGGAAAATCGGAAAGTTTTCCCAAAACTTTAACATGCGACGGAACATCGCTCTGATTTTTATAATCATCAAGATACCCGCAAACCTTTATGCCTAAAGGCTTTCGGCGACGCAATTCCTGTCCTAGCATCAATCCGACCTTACCGGCCCCAATGATCAAAGCATTAAAATTATTAAATCCGCGAGAAACCAAACTCTCTACAAAGCTGCGTTTAAGAATTCTCCAGACGGAGAAAAAAACTGCGATCAATGCGGTGCTCATAAATAAAATCCCGCGGGGGAAGTTCTCAATCTTAACAACATAGATTAAGACAATTGACAAAAGTGCAGACACCGCCACAGCGCGAATGACCTGAAATATCTCAATACTTTCCAGCTTTTCGCGCTTCGTTTCATACAAACCATTATGATTGTTAATAAACACATTAATAGGAACCCACATAAAAAGCAGCGACCGAACCGGACTCTCCGCCTGCATATAAAGATTATAAAATGTGATCTCAAAAGGTAATGTCGTTGGTCGGATTCTGCAGGCTATGTAGACAGCCAACATCATAAAGAAAACATCAATGGTCATGTATAAGATTTTGATGATGAAGTATCTATTGATTTTATACATTTTAAGATTGGCTTACGTTCGTGATTTTTTGAAATATGAGCGACAAACATAATATATGAATGCGCTATTGCCAAACAAATATCGTTTCCATAATCGCCGGGGTTCACTGCATAAACGAAACAGCCATTCGAAACCGCTTCTTTGTATCCAGACGGGAGCTTGCGGCTTGACGCCTGATAGAAAATCAAACGCAGCACCCACACCAACTATGACAGGAACATCCAGCAATGGGCGATGGATATCAATCCAAAAATCCTGTTTGGGCGACCCCAATCCCACCCACAGGATATCCGGCCGGACCTGATTGATCGCATTGATAACCTTCGGGTCTTCCTTAACAGCCCGAGGTTTGAAATCAGGAGATATCTTCCCGACGATGTTCATCGCGGGGAATTTCATCCTTAATTTTGTGTCTAATAGATCCAAAGTTTCGGCATTACTTCCGTAAAAAAAATGCCGATGACCTGTCTGCTGACCGTCCTGGCAAGCCGCCAACATCAGATCAGGCCCATATGTACGGTCGATAGTCTTGCTCCCCGATGCTCTACCCAACCAAACCACTGGCATCCCGTCCGGTGTGACCATATTAGCTGAGTTTATAATCCTACGGTAATCTGGGTCATTCTGGCAATCAACCAACGTTGCGACCGGGGCTACACAAACATAGGTTTTATGTCTAGAAGAAATCCATTGTCTAATGATCGCCACCGCTTTTGGAATATTAACATCACTGACCTTAACTCCCAAAAGATCCAGAGACTGATGGGCCTGAAAATTTTGATTTGTATGTTCCTGAACAGTATCTACGGTCACCGAAACACCCAGAATCTTAAAATTGAAAAGATGGCCTTAACTCCATCAACCCACGTGATCTTTTTGCCCTGCGCGTAAGTGCGTCCGAAATAACTGATACCGACTTCGTACATTCGGCATTTGAGCCTAGCAATCTTGGCTGTGATTTCAGGCTCCACACCAAAACGGTCAGAGACAATCGGGACTTGCTTTAAGATATCGCATCGAAACGCTTTATAACCGGTTTCCATATCCGTAATGTTAATATTTGAACAGACGTTACTTAGAAACGTAAGAAATTTATTACCCAAATAGTGCCAAAAAAGCAAAACACGTTTTGGCTGGTCACCTTGAAAACGCGACCCATACACACAGTCGGCAAAGCCTTCAACCAATGGTCGCAAGAGATTAGGATAATTGGCGGGATCATACTCCAGATCAGCATCTTGAATAACACAAATATCTCCGCTCATCGCAGATACGGCACTTCGAATGCAAGCGCCTTTTCCCTGATTCTTCTCCTGAAAAATCAACTGAACAATCTTTGGATTGTCTTTCTTAATTTGCTCAAGAAGTTGACGTGTTCCATCCGTGGAACCATCATCAACAAGAATGATTTCAAGGCTTGTGATCCCCGCCACCTTCTGCGTAAGCACTCGTTTCGTGGATTCTATAATCCATGCCTCTTCATTGTAAACAGGCATTAGTACACTTAATTTCATTTCTCATCCTTTTTGTTTGAATTTCTAACTATATCAAAAGGCTAGAACGTTCGGCAAACTTTCTTCTCGAATGACCACAGGAAAACGAGCATACGCCACCTCTGGCGTGCTCCATTCAATGAATCCTTTTTGACCGGACTTAATGTATCGAACACTGTCGTGTACTAATTCCCTATCGCTAGGTCTAATCACATTTTGGCCGAATTTCCTTATATCGCTTGAATGCGCTCGCGCGATAGAAATAAAATTGATGCTGATTGCGAATAGCAAACAACCCATCAATATTTTAGACGGCCTTTGAAACTCGAGAGCTACCGCAATAAAGATCAAAATCAGAGGTAAAAAAAGCCACCGCGACTGTTGCGATCCTTGAAACCAAGTTAGCCAGAAAATCACAACAAGCCATCCCAGCATAAAAATTTTGCGTTCCTTGATCGATTTAAAAAGTATCCAGAGAAAAGGACCCAAGACGATCAGGTACGTTAAACCGAGCGGATAATCAAATTCATTATTAACACCCTGCGATGGCACGGCAACACACCAGAAATGTTGCACAAAATCAATTATGGACCTGCCGTTTCCATAAGTATTACGAGTAACCGTCATCCAATAATCCGTAGCACCCCTCAATGAATCCCATGCTTTTGTTCCTTCTGCGATTTGATGATGAGACAACAATCCCGGAGCAAATGGAAAAAGCGGCGTTCCTGCGTACAGTAAAGATTTCCCGATAAAAGGCCCGGCAATACAAACGGAAATCAGAATAAATCCCAACACGCATTTTCTTAAAAAGATTCCGCTTTCCTTTATCCATGTTGGATCCAACTTGTTCCCAGCAAAAATGACATCCTTAAAGCCTGCATATTTCAGCAAAAAAAACACCACTGCCAAGAAAACCAAAATCATACCGGACTGGACCGGAACAAAAGGTTTGGCCCAAAGGTAAAAACAGGCCTCGATCATAAACAACCACTGGACCCTATGAATAAAACTATTGAGCATGGCTAGAAACAAATAACAATTAACCAAATCCAGCATCGCTGTTCCGAACTGGATCCCATGCCCGTGGGAACCAAAAAAGAAAGCCAGCACCAAAACCACCGAGAAAGTTATCTTCTTTTGCCAGTGACGTACCAAACTCACCATGATCAAAACCAAACCGACAAAGAAAATAAACTGGGGGATTTTATTAGGAAATTGGGTAACAAACCAGTACGGCGCCAAGGCGAAATCCACAGGCAGAAGAAACAGGTCAAATGCTGACCAAGGAATATGCGCAAACGACGCCAAAATCAAATGCTGACGGGTCAACGAATAATGATAATTCAGCGCATCACCTTCCTGCTGGAGATGAATCGGAAGTGCGGACGCATAACAAGTAATCAAAAAAATGCCGAAAATAAATACAGCCATAAGCGCGCATGCGATGCGATCAAATGTTGTCAAGGACCGAAACCACGCATTAAACTCTTCAAACGCACCGATTATGGACGTCCGTTCTCGAAAAATCACAAACAGTGCAAAAACTAAGAATACAACCGTTGCTGCCGCAGACGTTACACCGGTCGATGCCCGGCCACTAAGCATTTCGGCCCAATAAATTGGATAGCCAATCGCCAGCATCAATGTCGGCAGATGCGCCACATTTATTGGATTTTTCTTAAAAATATAGCGGCCCTCCAAATTAAATACACAACAGTGATTAAAAACCAATAAATACCAAACCAGAATTCCGGCTGCCGAAGAGGAGATCTCACAGAACCCCTTTCTTTTTCCATGTGAATGTGGATGTGATGGCATAATTCCAGACGGCACCAATCACCGCTCCTAATAACCCTGCCAACCACCAATAGATTTCATGGTCATAAAGAAACGCCGCCACACGAATATTAATCAAAGCTCCAATCGAACATGCGGCATAAAAGGAAAATAGGCCCCGGATAAACGCCCACCCTTTGAGTTTTTTGTCTCGATAAGTGAAAATGTTATTAAAAATAAAGTTGGCCGTCATAGCCGCAAACACCGCTAAACTTTGAGCTCCGGCAAATGTCCAAGACATCCAATGAATACCCATCCGCAAAACAACGAGATGAATAACCAGTCCAAGCCCTCCGACTAAAACAAACAAA
>JAEUSC010000310.1 GCA_016789035.1 Candidatus Omnitrophota bacterium | reverse complement strand
TGTTGATAAGGCCGGATACCCCCAGACTGTAGAGATCGAAAAAAGTTCGGGGCATTCCACGCTGGATCAGTCGGCTCTGAAAACAGTCAGAACATGGCGGTTTAGTCCTGCACGTGTCGGTCAAATGCCGGTGGAATCAATGGTTCATTTACCGGTCCGTTTCGATCTTGACGATATTTAAATACACAGTACCTCGGGCCAATGAGTGAAATTAGATTTATGCTTCAATTAATATACAGGATTAATACGATGGAGGAAAAATGCAAACAACAGTGGTTGCCGTCATTGTTTTTTTGAGTGTGGCCTATTTGCTCAGGGTGTTTCTCATATCCATGCGCAAAACGACAAAAACAAATTGTTCTGGTTGTGGAAAGGTTTGATATGGCTGTTTCCTGGTTGAATCAATGGTTTCGTCCGAGTTCAAAGGCGCCTTCTGACGGAGAAATTTCCCTAAAGGATATGGGTGCCGGACACAAGGCAAAAATTCTTCGTCTTTCAGGGGATGATGCCACCGCTCATCGGTTAAGAGAAATGGGGTTTCGGGAATCGGCCCTGATAGAAAAGAATACGGACAACGGAGCCATCATTTGTAAGGTGGCGCAGGCCCGTGTCGCCATCAGTAAAAAACTCGCTCAAAACATTTTTGTCAAAGACATGGGACGAGTAAAAAACAGTATGTCAGAGGATCTTGTTCTTTTAAGTGACATGTCCGTGGGCCAACAGGGGGTTATTAAAGATTTCACTGCCGATAATGATGATTATGAACGCATCGTTGAAATGGGAGTGACGCCGGGTGAGCACGTGGAGATCATCCGTTATGCCCCTTTAGGAGACCCGATTGAGATTCGGGTACGTGGTTATCTATTATCATTAAGAAAGGCGGAAGCCGAACGTATCAAGGTTTCTGTGATCAACTAAAGCTATGTCTACTATTACTATTCCAGATTCAGAGCCCGTTTCAGTCATTAAAACTGTCGCTTTGGCCGGTAATCCTAATTCCGGAAAAACCACGCTTTTTAACGCCTTTACCAAACTTCGCCAAAAGGTTGGCAATTATCCCGGTGTAACCGTCGAGAAAAAAAGTGGCACCCTGGTGTTGGCTGGCGATCGTGTTGTCAATGTTATCGATCTTCCCGGGACGTACAGCTTGGCTGTCCGTTCACCGGATGAGCAGGTGGCGCGTGATGTTCTTTTAGGGAGGGCCGCAGATACGCCCAAACCGGATATGGTGGTTTGTGTCGTGGATGCTGGTAATTTGGAACGGAATCTTTATCTGGTGACCCAAATCCAAGATTTGGGTATTCCCATTGTTATTGCGCTTAATATGATGGATGAGGTTGAGCGTTCCCAAAAGTCGATTAATATTAAAAAGCTTTCGCAGATGTTAGGTGTGCCGATTGTGCCTACCGTGGCGCATCAGAATAAGGGAATCGAAGAATTAAAAAAGGTCATTGCCTCAGGCGTCAAGGTCAACTACACACGCGGCTGGCGTATGGCGCCGGATTTAGAGGAAGATGTTGATCATTTGGTCAGACTCTTAACACGCGAGGGTATGAATAAGAGCGAGGCGTTTGCTGAAGCCTTGGTTTTTATGTCGCAATGGCCGAAACTTAAGAACGAAGAAAAGGCAACCGATCCGCTCAAACGTTTTTACAAACAGGAGTTGATTTCGCAGATTAACGCCATCCAGGAACGCTTCATTGCCAAGGGGCTGCGCGCAAAGACGGCGGCCATTGAAGCGCGATATGATTGGATTAAATATGTTATTAAGGAAAGTGTAAAAGACTTAAGCAAGAAAGGTCCGGACCTAACCGAGCGGATTGATGCGGTCTTGACCCATAAAGTATTCGGCTGGATGTTTTTTCTGGGAATTATGGCCGGCATGTTTTATATGATCTTCACAGTTGCCAGTTATCCCATGGATTTGATTGATTCTGTTTTTGGAAAGCTGGGAGAGTGGGCGGCTTCTCTTTTGCCTGACGGTGATCTGAAAGATTTAATCGTCAACGGCGTGATCGCGGGCGTGGGAGGGGTTGTGATATTTCTGCCGCAGATTCTTATTTTGTTCTTGTTTATCGGTCTGCTTCAAGATACGGGATATATGGCCCGTGCAGCGTTTATCATGGACCGCGTCATGAGCAAGGTCGGTCTGCACGGAAAATCTTTTATTCCTATGCTCAGTTCATTTGCCTGCGCGATCCCCGGAATCATGTCGGCCCGCACCATTGAAAGTCCCAAAGACCGCTTGATTACGATCTTGGTGGCGCCGCTGATGAGTTGTTCGGCGCGATTGCCTGTGTACGCGATCATGATTGCCGTTCTGATGCCGGCCGCCAATGCGTTTCAAAAAGCAGGGATTATGCTCATCATGTATCTTGTTGGAATTATCGGTGCTTGTGTCATGGCATGGTTTTTTAAAGCGACGTTGTTGCGGTCACAAAAACCCGTTTTTATTATGGAGCTTCCGCCATATCGTCTTCCTTCATGGAAAACAGTTCTCTTTCACATGTGGGAGCGTAGTGGACTGTTTTTGAAACGGGCTGGGACAGTTATTTTGGCTATGTCGGTCATTTTGTGGGCGCTTATGACTTATCCCAAGCATCCGAATTTGGATGAGGCCCAGGCGCTTCAAATGAGTTATGCCGGTCAGATGGGCACGGCCATGGAGCCATTGATTAAACCTCTGGGGTATGATTGGCGTATCGGTATTGGTTTGATTGGTTCGTTTGCCGCACGCGAAGTTTTTGTTTCCACCATGAGTATTGTTTTTAATTTAGGAGATGAAGCGGAAGAAGGGACTCTTCATGAGGCTTTTAGTTCGGCGAAGTGGCCAGACGGCCAGCCGTTATTTACTCCGTTGGTCTGTTTAAGTCTGATGGTCTTTTACGTGTTTGCCATGCAGTGCGTGAGCACGGTTGCGGTTGTTTGGCGAGAAACGAATTCCTGGAAATGGCCATTGTTCCAGTTTGTATATATGGCTATTTTGGCATACCTGGCAGCCTTGGCGGTGTTTCAGGTGGGACGATGGTTGGGTTTTTCGTAAATCTGACGTTTGTTTTGCAACAAATTCTTGTCAATGCGCTGGCCCTTTGCTAATATACCGTCCATTAAATTGGGTCGGTAGCTCAGTTTGGGAGAGCGTCTGGTTCGCAATCAGAAGGCCGGGGGTTCGATCCCCCCCCGATCCACCAGTTTTTTTTAAAACAAGTGCAATGTCCCCCCATGCATCGTTTTTATTGTCCAAATAGCGATTTTTCCCCCCAGAAG
>JAEUSC010000223.1 GCA_016789035.1 Candidatus Omnitrophota bacterium | reverse complement strand
TAGACGGTTGACAGCGTCACAGCCTTGAGGGCCCCTTCTTTCACATGGGCCACTTTTTCAAGTTCTTCATTAGTGAGAATTGGTCGCGGAATTTTCAAACGATGGCAGTGTTCGGACGTTTCTTCTAACAAATTACCTTCCGGCCCAAGCATTACCTCTTCACCCATGATAATTTCTTCCCGGATCGCATCAATCGGAGGATTTGTGACTTGAGCAAAAAGCTGTTTGAAATAGTTAAAAAGCAGTTGTGGACGGTCTGATAACACGGCAATCGGTGTGTCGGTTCCCATAGAACCTGTGGCTTCTTCACCATTGAGAGCCATCGGATGAATAATCATTTTCAAATCTTCAATGGTGTAACCGAACGCCCGCTGACGCTCCAGCAATGATTTCTCATTCAAGCCAGAAACTTTTTTTGGTTTAGGCAAAAAATTCAAATCAATCAAATTTTCTTTGAGCCATTGTGCGTAAGGTTTACGCGTCGAGTAATGCGTCTTGATTTCTTTATCATCGATGATGCGGCCTTCTTTAGTATCAATCAGAAACATCTTACCCGGCTGCATGCGGCCCTTTTTAACAACCTTTTCTTCAGGAATGGGAAGAACACCGGCTTCCGAGGCCATGACAACCATATCATCCTCAGTGATCCAAAACCGTCCGGGTCGAAGACCATTGCGGTCCAGAATCGTTCCAATAAAACGGTCATCCATAAAAGTAATATCCGCCGGACCGTCCCAAGGTTCCATCAAACAGGAATGATATTCATAGAACGCCTTTTTTGCAGCATCCATGTTCGTATCACCGCTCCAGGCCTCAGGAATCATCATCATAACGGCATGAGGAAGTGAACGTCCTGCTAAAACTAAAAGTTCCAGAACATTATCAAATGTCGCCGTATCGCTGCCATGAGGAACAACAATCGGGAGTACCTTTTTAATATTGTTACCAAAAAGATCAGAAACAAATTGCTTTTCTCGGGCGTTTGTCCAATTGATATTTCCCCGTAATGTATTGATCTCACCGTTATGAGCAATCAACCGGTAAGGATGGGCAAGTGCCCACGAAGGAAAGGTATTTGTACTATAACGTGAATGCACCATGGCTATTGCGGATATCATCTCCGGATCAGCCAGGTCTTTAAAAAAACGATCCACTTGTTCGGACATCAATTGCCCTTTATAAACAAGGGTCTTGGATGATAAGGAACAAAAATAATAAAAATTGCGCTGATTCAACGTCGAATGATAGACCTTGTTCCAGAGACGTTTACGGATGATGTAAAGTTTGCGGTCAAATTGTTCAACCGGCGTGTTTTTTCCCCGGGCAATAAAAAGCTGTTTAAATTCAGGTTCAACGGACCGGGCCACATGACCGATCTGAGAACTGTCGTGCGGAACACTGCGCCATCCTAAGAATTTTTGACCTTCTTCATGGATAATATGTTCAGTCCATTCCTCCACTGTATTGCGGTCTTCGAGATTGGTCGGCAAAAACACCATACCGGCACCGTAATCTCCTAGAGGTGGAAGTTCAATATTAATTTTGGCGCATTCCTTTCTCAGGAAAGCATCCGGCATCTGAACCATGATACCGGCTCCATCGCCCGTCAAAGGATCGCAACCGCAAGCGCCACGATGGCTTAAGTTCTCTAAAATTTGAACGGCATGACGCACGATTTCATGGGATTTCGTGCCTTTAATATTGGCTACAAAACCCACGCCGCAACTGTCATGTTCAAAGGAAGGATCGTATAGACCTTGTTTCTCAGGAAGGCTCATCAACAACTACCTCATTACCATTGGGTTAAAATTAGTTGCACCGTCACAAGTTAGCAGAAAAACCCATTTCATCTTAAATTTAAGAGGCTTATTCTATCTTTTTTTATATAGATTGCAAAGAAAAAATTCAGACGATTTCTATTTATTTATTCAGTCATCATTTATTGGAGACAAGCCCTAACCCCAAAAGCTTTTCGTCAATTCAGAATTCAGCTGCTCTCATAACTCTTTATATTGATTGGTAATCGGCAACCGCCAGTCTTTACCAAAAGCACGCGCGGTTATTTTTATTCCCGGAGGTGCCTGCCGTCTTTTGTATTCGCTTTTATCCACTAAATTTACCACTTTACGGCACAATTTTTCATCAGACATATATGCTGTCATCTGAGCCACTGATTCATGCCTCTGAACATAACTTTCGAGCATCTTGTCTAGATGCTCATATTCTGGCAGAGAATCTGCATCTTTTTGGTTCTCCCTGAGTTCCGCAGAAGGGGCCCGCAAAATAACTGATTTAGGAATCACCATTGTGCCGGCCTTCCTGTTTTTATATCTTGCCAACTCATAGACGCGGGTCTTTAAAATATCTTTGATAACTGCAAAACCGCCCGACATATCGCCGTACAATGTGCAATACCCTACTGCCATCTCGCT
>JAEUSC010000181.1 GCA_016789035.1 Candidatus Omnitrophota bacterium | reverse complement strand
AAGAAATTATTAATTTTATGTATCCGAACATTTCCAGCTTTTGAATTTAACGAATGTGTATTCGTTACACGGTTTTCACCGGATGGCAGAGCAGAACGGCAAAATGTCGCCGATAGGTGGCAGGAGGTGTGAAATTTCCGACTTTTTTATTGCGCGGGTGGCACCCAAGATCTAATCTGTTTATTGTCGCTTAGCAATTTGTTGTATCCATCCGAAACAAATTTTTTTAAATTGACTGGATGCTTCTCCATTTTTTCCGTGGGCGAGAATTCCGTGTGTCTCAATTTCTGAAATTGTAAGTGGGTATCTTTATATAATCATGTTCCGCTCAGTTTGAAATTGATCTGTTTTATGGAATTGCATGTCGGCTTATAGGTATAGTCGTTCTTAGAAAGGGTCTTGTGCCAAGAATTCAATTGTCATCATTTGAAAATGTTTCTATCCTTCGTAAGTTTACGATGTACTACGTTCTGATGTCGTTGCTTCCCGTGGGAGTCTTGTATTATTTTTTGATGCAGGTCAGAAGTCACGGGCATGTTGAGGTGAATGATGATCAGTTTACGATGATCATGTTTTGGATTATAGCCGGTGTCTTGATGGGGTATTTGGCCATGCGTTTTATTCTCACCGGATTGATTGATGTGACAAAGGCCAATAAACAAACGCTTCAGCAAATGCTAGGGCCGGAAAAAATTAAAGAACTCATAGGGGCGGATAATGATGAGATTGCTGTCTTGGCCAGAACGTTCAGTGAAGTGACAAAGCGTTTGGAGGAAAATGTCCGCAATCTTGAGTCCACCAAAAAAACTCTGCACGTGGTTCTTGCACGCGTTGGGCAAGGTCTTTCATCAATGCAGAATATAGATTCGTTTTTGGATTTGATTATGGATACCGTCACAGAAGCATTAAATGGAAAAATCGGAGTATTGTTGCTTCTGGATGAGGAAAAGAAGAATTTATTAATAAGATCTGTTTATGGTGCGAATCTTAAAACAACTTCGCCCCGATTTAAAATCGATGAAATCATTTTTGGTTCCGTTTTGAAAACGAAAAATCCGATTATCATTCCAAGGATCAATATTCGAGAACATGGTATCGGCGGTCATGAGCACTTGTTTAGTTCTCCGCTTATTTGCGCCCCATTGGTTTTACACGATCAAGTCCTTGGTGTTATCAGTGTGAGCGGCAAGAAGACAGGTGAAAATTATAATGAAGAAGAGATGAATCTGCTTCACAATCTTGCCTTGCAAACAGCTGTTGCCATTGAAAATGCCAAGCTCAACCAGAATGCCGAGCAGACATATTTTGAAACGATTTCCGCCTTAGCTTTGGCGGTGGATGCGAAAGACCCTTATTCCCGCGGACATTTGGATCGTGTGGCCCATTATTCTGTGATGATTGCCAATCAAATGAATTTAAATCAGAATGACATTAAGGTGTTGCGTGATGCCGCCCGGTTGCATGATATCGGCAAGATTGGGGTGACAGATATGGTGTTGTTAAAACCCGGCCCTCTAAATGAAGAAGAATGGGAAATGATGAAAAGGCACACAGAGATTGGCGAGGGGATTATTAAGCCCATCCAATCTTTGCGTAATCTTTGCGACATTGTCCGTCACCATCATGAAAAGCTTGATGGAAGCGGTTATCCGGATGGACTCAAAGGGGATCAAATTAAGCCGCTGGTCAGGATTCTTACCGTGGCGGATATTTTTGATGCTCTGACAACAGACCGTCCCTATCGAAAGGCATTTTCACGTGAAAGGGCCGTGGAAGAATTGAGAAAAATGCAGGGGAAGCTGGATATGGCTTTTGTGGAGGCATTTGTTCAGGCGTTGGCCAAGGGCGATGTAACAAATTTGTAGTGCATGTATGGCGCGAGTTGTAATAGTTTAGGGAATTGTTTCTTTACAGTCAGAAAAAATTTTGCTACTATTGACCGTTTCATTCGGCTGAAAATTTTGTTTACCTTAGTGAAATGTGATTTGAGATGTTATTGGTTGAGGCGCAGTCCTTCCAGATGGTCAGAAATTATTCCCCCGTTTTTATACGGTTGAAGTGTTTTGACGTTGCATGGAAGTAGTCACCCATGCAGCAAGATTTGTTTTATTGTTTCTAAGTTTGACAAGCTTAAATGATTTGCGGGCCATTAGCTCATCCGGTAGAGCATCTGACTCTTAATCAGAGGGTGGCAGGTTCGAGTCCTGCATGGCCCACCATCTTTTGCCCCTTCTAAAGGGGCTTACTCGGTAGACAGATAAAATAGTGTCATTGTTAATTG
>JAEUSC010000153.1 GCA_016789035.1 Candidatus Omnitrophota bacterium | reverse complement strand
ATGTTCAGCTGGAAGATACTATCCGATCATTCAAAGAAATCCTTGAAGGAAAACTGGACAATATTCCGGAGCAGGCTTTTTACATGGTTGGAAATATTGATGACGTATATCAAAAGGCGAAAACGTTATGACGGTTTACAGTCTTTCAATCCTGACGCCCCAGGGCGAAGCATTCAACGGAAAGGTTTCTGCAGTTTTGGCGTCAGGACAAATGGGGCAGGTCGGAATATTAGCAAATCACGCGCCCATGACGCTCGCCTTAAAAAGAGGCGTTTTTAAAATTACGACGACCGACCAAGGACAGAAGTATTTTGTTCTCGAGTCTGGAATTTTAGAAGTGAAGCCTAACCATGACGTATTAGCGTTGGTTGATGATGCCCGTTCGGCGTCCAGTGAACAAGACGCGCAGCAACAATTAAAATCCAATACGAGAACTTAAGCAATTTAATAACCCATGACTCAAGATACATTAACTCCAGAGATAAAAAACACTGAAGAAAAGAAATCTGTTTTCGGTGTTATTGTCCATTCATTTTTTGTGGTTCCATTTTTGATTGCGATTTTTAGCGTTCTGCTTTACGCCTCCGTGCGTATTTTGACAATGGAAAACCGCACCGTTTATGACTACCTTCAAGATGTCAAAGTTGGAGGGATCACCAAACGTTGGCAGTCAGCATTCGAATTGTCAAAAATTTTGGCTAACTCTAAGTTGGTTCCGACGGAGAATCGGTTTGAAACGGAGTTGATTGATATTTTTGAAAAATCTGTTGATGACGATCCGCGAGTGCGCCAGTATTTGGCGTTGGCCATGGGCCGGACGGGAAATCAGAATTATGCGTCGTCACTCATCAAAAATCTCACGAATGAAAAAGATGAAAATCTTACTGCATTTATATATTCACTTGGTATACTTAAATCCATTCAGGCGGTTGATCCGTTGATCATGCAATTGAAATCCGATAATCCGCGAGTAAGGCTAGTATCAACAATGGCGCTTGGAAGCATTGCTGGAGACAAGGCCATCCGTTCCTTAAAAGAAATGCTCAGTGATCCCGAACCCAATGTTCAATGGGAAGCCGCAGTGGCACTTGCTAAAAATCAAAACGGGGCAGGGAAAGAATTGATTTTAAAACTTTTGGACCGCAATTATCTTTCGCAGTTTTCCAATGTGGATCCCGAAGAACAGACGCACGTCATGATTACAGCCATACAGTCTGCCGCACAACTCAGAGACGATCAGCTCGCAACGCGTTTTGAAGAAATTTCTAAATCTGATAAAAATATGAAGGTCAGGGATGCAGCATTTCGTGCCCTGGAAAGCTATAGAAAATCTTCTTAAGGTCATTTTCATGGATACAAATAAAAAACCTGAAACAAATACGTCTGCTGCTAAATGCACTTCCTGCCAATGTTCCGATCAGTCTGTTGACCGACGGTCATTTATCAAATGGTTTGTTGTGGGGTGGTCCGCTTTTGCCGCCATCGTGGGCGGGTACGGGACTTTGGTCATGCGCTATCTTTTTCCAAACGTTCTTTTTGAACCGGTGCAAACGTTCCGCGCAGGAATTCCCGATGACTATGAATCCGGACAAGTTTCAGAAAAGTTTAAAGAGCAATATGGTGTTTGGATTGTCCGTAGCGAGAACGAAATTTACGCGCTCTCTACAGTTTGTACGCACCTAGGATGTACGCCGATTTGGCTCTCCAGTGAAGCTAAATTCAAATGTCCCTGTCACGGAAGTGGCTTCTATAAAACGGGCATCAATTTTGAAGGCCCGGCCCCGCGACCTTTGGAAAGATTTAAAATTGCGCTTTCCGATGAGGGAGAGATCGTAGTTGATAAAACCAAAAAATTTCAGCAGGAAAAAGGCGAGTGGACCGACCCAGATTCGTTTATTTCTGTCTAATTATTTAAGCTTTAAGATTGAGTGAAATTATGAGCGAAAATTCTTCTAACAAACCGTCGTTACTCGAAAAATTCAAAAACACACAATTCTATCGTTCTATTTTCCGCACAGGCGTTCCGATCACATCGCACCGTCAGCGAATGATGATCATGCTCAACAGCGTATTTTTGCATCTGCATCCTGTCCGTTTACCTAAGCATGCCGTGAAGGTTAAATACACCTGGTGCATGGGGGGGCTGTCATTTTTTGTTTTCTTGGTTTTGACCGTAACAGGAATTCTTCTGATGTTTTATTACCGTCCCACAGTCGAATATGCCTATGGAGACATAACGGACTTAGGGCAACAGGTCCCTCTAGGAATTATGCGGGAGATCCACCGATGGGGAGCTCATTTGATGGTCATCACTGTATGGCTACATATGTTTCGGGTATTTATGACCGGTTCCTACAAGCCACCGCGCGAATTTAACTGGGTGATTGGGGTTATTCTTCTCGTTTTAACGATGCTTTTGAGTTTCACCGGATATCTTTTGCCTTGGGACCAACTGGCCATTTGGGCGATTACTGTTGGTTCGAATATGGCCGGCGCCACACCGTTTTTGGGAACTTCAGGGCCAGGTTCAAGCCTGTTGGCGATCGGAGACGTAAATTTTGTTACCTCGGTTAGTGATGCTCGCT
>JAEUSC010000137.1 GCA_016789035.1 Candidatus Omnitrophota bacterium | reverse complement strand
GTTACGTTGTTTGATTTTTGAAACTGAGATTTATCTGCGTCCTAACACTTCTGTGTTAGGACTTCAGAACCTTATCCAATTTCAAAACCATGGTAGGTTCTTGCGGGCGTAGTTCAGTGGTAGAACTCCAGCCTTCCAAGCTGGTAGCGAGGGTTCGATTCTCTCCGCCCGCTCTTTTCTTTTCTCCCGCATCTAAAAATTTCGCAATTTTTTGCGAAAAACCCGTATACAATTACACCTTCCTATATATAATAGCTCCAGTTTAAATTTCAAATTGGAGACCAAATGAAAGTTACGCTTCTAATCCCTACATTAAATGAAGAAGAAGGCATGCGCAGTGTCATGCCTAAGGTCAAGAAGGAGTGGGTGCATCAAATCCTTGTTGTTGACGGCAATTCCAAAGACAAGACAGTCGAGGTGGCCCGTCAAATGGGCTATGATGTCGTCATTCAAAAAACTCCCGGCATCCGCGGGGCTTATATGGATGCCTTGCCGATGATTAAGGGAGATGTTGTTCTGACATTCAGTCCTGACGGGAATTCGATCCCTGAGCTTATTCCTGACTGCATTAATAAGATGAAGGAAGGCTACGACATGGTTATTGTGTCCCGATATGCCGAAGGCGCCAAAAGTTATGATGATGATGCGGTCACAGGTTTCGGGAACAAGATGTTTACAACATTTATCAATTTATTTCACGGCGGCCGCTATACCGACGCCATGGTCATTTACCGCGCCTACAAAGTTTCCATGATCAAAGAGTTGGACTTGGACAAGGACGAAAGTTTTGAAACAGAAGAGCGTTTGTTTAAAACCAAAATCAGCTGGGAACCATTGCTCTCCATCAGAGCCGCTAAACGAAAATTAAAAGTCGTCGATATTCCCGGTGATGAACCGGCCCGCGAGGGCGGGGAGCGCAAACTGCAGGTCCTTAAATGGGGCGCCGCTTATATGTTTGAAGTTTTTCGAGAAGTTTTTGTTTGGCGTTAAGATGCGATATTAACCTATCCGATCTGTCATTTATTCAATGAATTTAAAAAAATCGCTTAACTGTATATTGCTAAGAGATTGGCTTATTTGTCTCATTATTCTGGGAGTTTATTTTCTCACCAATCGATATATTTACGGTTGGGATGATCAGCATCTTGAAATTCCGCTGTTAAAGCATTTGATTGATCCTGCGCTTTTTCGCGGTGATTATTATGTTGAAAGTCTTACAAAAAATTTCACATCATTTCTCTACCCTTTCCTTGCCAAATTAATCTCGGTTGATCAGGTTCCTAGTGTTTATTTGGGATTATTTATTGTGTCCCGTTATTTTCTGTTTTACTGGTGGTTTAAACTTTTTCATTTTCTGACGGTGCAATCCCATTTGGGAGTGGGGGAGGATAGAAATTCTAAACTGATTGCGGCCTGTGCTGTTGTTTTTGCCATTGTTTTAGGGCGGACAGAAGAGTTTCTTTATCGGACGTTTTCTCATCAGGAATTTACTCTCGCGATTGTCTTTGCAGCCGTATACTTGTTTTACAAAGACCGCTATGTCTTGGCGGCTTTTTTGTTTGGTATCGCGGCTAACTTCCACGCGCTGTATTCCTTGTTTCCTATGATGTACATGAGTTTCTATCTTTTATTTTTTCATAAAGAACGAAATATCGAATATTGGCTCAAAACCGGCGTTATTTTTGTTTTGAGTTGTTTTCCCTTTCTTTGGTGGACTCTCACAAAGTCTATACGTGCCAAGGCCGGGTTAGAACCCCATGCATTTGACGACTGGATCCCGCTCTATCTGTTGGCCTGCCCTCAGAACTTTCCGTTTGCGGTTGA
>JAEUSC010000123.1 GCA_016789035.1 Candidatus Omnitrophota bacterium | reverse complement strand
ATGTGGCCCTGTAAAACTTTTGATCATCGGCGGGGAGTTCCCCCCGTCGCAAGGGGCGCAATTAAAAGAACTTCAGGAGTTGGCAGAGCGCATGGGCGTAAGAAAGAATGTTGTTTTTACGGGTTTTCAGAATGATGTCCGTCCGTTCGTGAATATCTTGGATATTTTTGTCCATGTGACGCTCAAGGAGGCCTGCAGCCGGGCCATCTTAGAGGCGATGGCGATGGCCAAGCCGGTCATTGCTATCGATGACGGCGGAAATCCGGAGCTGGTGGATGACCAACGAACAGGAATTCTCATCGGGCCCGATGATTTGAAAGGGTTGGCGGATCACATTGTTGCATTGCTCAATGATGATGTGAAGCGTGCTAGGATGGGGCTTCAAGGACGCCAACGGGCGCAGGAGCTGTTTGATGTGCAACGGAATGCCAGAGAGACAGAGAATATTTATCGAGATTTATTGACGGGCGAGCCAGGCCTCAAAGACAATCAAATTCCACAGCTGCCACGATGAATCACTCCTGCCGCTTTCAAAATCATGAATAAGTTTTCGAACCGGCGCGTAATCAAAGATTCCTTCCGCTTTGATTTTTTTCTCAGATAAGTGTTCTTCTATTAAGAACTTCAAGTCGGATTTCAGCCACCGGCTAATGGGAATCTCAAATCCCCATTTCGGGCGAGACAGTAACTCCGGGGGAAGAATGTCTTTAAAGGTTTCCCGAAGAATATGTTTGCCTTTATTTTCAAAGAGCTTAAATGATCCCGGCATCTGAAAGGCCAGCTCAACGACATTCTTGTCCAAGAGAGGTACCCGCACTTCCAGGCCGTTTCTCATGCTCATCGAATCCACTTTTGTCAGCATGTCATTGGGAAGCGAATGCAGAAAATCAGCGTGCAGCATTCGGTTGATAGGATCTTCCGACGGTTGTGCCAAAAGATCCTTAAGGATGTTCTGTCCATGGTGAAAATTGATAGTCTTGTTTTTTAATAGATCCTGCCGTAACGGCTGGGGAAAGATTTGATTCCATAGAAAGAAGCGTTCTTCAAATTGATCCGAAGCACCGAGTACGAATTTTTTGTACCGGCGAAATTGTTCAAATAATTTGTGATCCCGCGAATCAGGGATAGAACGCATCAGTGGCTCAATCATATTCTTCCTCAGCCAGGCGGGAATCCGCTGATACTTCTTGTAATAATTTTCGCCGCAATACATTCGGTATCCGGCAAAAAGCTCATCGCCTCCGTCGCCGGAAAGAGCGACTTTGAGGTGGCGGCGTGTTTCGCGGGAAACAATAAATGTGGCAATGGCCGAGGAATCGGCAAAGGGTTCATCAAACCAGGAAAGAAGGTCCGAGAAAACATTCAAAAGATGCCGGCTGTTGAGCTTGATCTCGGTGTGATCGGTGGGGTGAAATTGTGCGACCTTCTTAGCATAGGAGGTTTCATCAAACAAAGGAATGTCATCAAATCCTATGGAAAAAGTTTTTACTTTTACAGACGACACGCGTGCCATGAGCCCCACAATAATGCTGGAATCAATACCGCCGCTTAAGAAAGCCCCCACGGGCACATCGGCCATCAATTGCTGGCGGACACTGTTTTCGAGTTGAGTGTAAAGGTGGCTTTTAGCCTCTTGAAAGGAAATGTCGGGTAAAACAGACGGCAGTGCCCAATACCTTTTAATGACCGGCTGGCTGCCTTTCAGCATCAAATAACTGCCGGGCGGCAGTTTGTGGATGTGATTGTAGATGGTGTGCGGCGCCGGAATATAGTTAAAGGTCAGATAGAGATTGAGGGCTTCGTAGTTAATGTCCCGGGATATGTCTGTGTTTTTCAGGAGGCTTCGGATTTCAGAGGCGAATGTAAGTGTGTTATTGTTCCAACAATAGACAACAGGTTTAATCCCCACATGGTCCCGGCAAAGATAAAATGTCTCTGCGGTGCTGTCCCATAATGCAAACGCAAACATGCCATTCAAACGCTTAAGGCAGTCAATACCTTCCTGTTCGTAAAGATGGATGATCACCTCCGAATCGGTGTTGGAAGAGAATCGGTGCCCGGCGGATTCCAATTCTTTTCTCAGTGAAAGGTGATTGTAAATTTCTCCGTTAAAGACCATCCAGATACTTTTATGTTCATTGCTCATCGGCTGATGCCCCGATTGAGACAGATCAATGATGCTTAAGCGGCGATGGCCTAAACCGATATTGATAGAGCTTGAAGTCCCCGCCGGGGAAAGGAATATTCCCGAATCATCCGGCCCGCGATGCGAAAGGGCAGCGGTCATTTGTTCAAGAAGCTCGCGTGAAACGCTTTTATTGTTGGTATTGAGTTGTCCGCAGATTCCGCACATAAGGGCTCTTATAGTAATTGGCTAAGCTTGGCGATATTTCTTTCCCATGAATAATGATCGCTGGCAAATGATCTGACACGCTGTCTTAAAAGGTTGTATGTTTCATTCCGTACGCTGAATTGGGAATGTTTTTGTAGGATTCCGTCCGCAATTTGCTCGGCACTTACGCCTTGAAACAAAAAACTGGAATCAAATGTGTTTAGAATCTCGAGCGTTCCGCCCACCGGGGTTCCCAGAACTGGCGTACCGCAGGCCATGGATTCCACGGTCACCAGTCCAAAACCTTCCAATTCAGCAGTAGGTAGAATAAAAAAATCGGCCGTCTGATAATAGTCAAGCAGCTGCTCTTTGGATAAGAATCCTAACAATTGGACAGAGGTTTCCAATCCCAGTTCTTTAATTAATGAAAGCAGTGTTTCTTTGAGTTCGCCTTGTCCGCCGATATACAAAATGATCTTTTGGTTACGATTCTTGATTAAGGCCATGGCCTTGATGAGATTTTCCAGTCCCATGCGCGGGACGAGATTGCGCACGGTAAAGAGAATCCACGCTTTTTGCGGAAGATTTAAATTTTTTTTCAAGGCCTCGCGATCATGGGCAGGTCTAAAGTAATCTGTATCGGCGCCTCCGGGAATGGTCACCATCTTATCCGGCAAAATGCCATACGTTTTAGCCAGCTTTTGTTTCGTAAACTCACTAAGCACGACGATTTTAGAACTTCTTTCCAGGCTAAACTGTTCCATGGTTTTGCGGGCCATCATTTGAAGAAAGGATTTTGTCTTCGGATGGCGCGACGCATACTCTTCGAAAGACAGGGAATGGCAGGTGTAAACTTTTTTAATCCCGGCTGTCTCGCGCAGAAGGTTAACGGCCAATGCCGAGAATGGCTGGTGGAAATTGATCACATCAAAACGTTTTTTGGAGGATATCTCCCGGTAAATACGTTGGCCATTTCTGATTGTTGAATCTAGAAAGGCTATAGGATGGCTGTCCGTGATCGCATAGCGATACTCTTGGACATTGTTAATGGTTTCAAATGGCGCCTGATGAGCGGAGTTGCGCCGGGTCAATATGGTCACGTTGTGGCCGGCTCGGGCAAGGCGTGTGGATTGTTCAAAGAGGACGCGTTCAGCTCCGCCGATAATGTTATTGATTGAGACATCAGAAACGAAAAGAATTTGCATTAAACACGCACCTTGGATGGCAACAGTTGAATCAGTCCTAACCAGGTCACGAAAGAAAAGATGAGGGTAAAGACGTTAAACGGCAATCTCAAACGGTCTCCGCCTGCTCCGGTAAAAAAAGCTGTAGCTAACACGGCAGCTAGCGAAACAAGAAATAACAGAACGAAAAGTTCTCGCTCATTAAAAAAGGCGTGCGATTTTTTGCTGACTAATAGTAGCGGAAAGAGAAAGAATCCGAGGGCCAATCCAATCTTGTAGAGTCGGGATACCGCAAATAAGATTGTATGAATGTTCTGTTCTTGCGGGTTGAGTGATTGGTAGTGCTCGGTTTCCAGAAAGTGGGCGCGATCCGCCGGTGACCGGAACGCGTAAATTAAGATGTCGGAAATATCATAATAAGAAAAGAGGAAAAAAGTTCGCAGACATTCCGTCCAATTTTTGATCATACCTATCGGATTTTCGTGGTAGTAGTCCATAACCACCGATTTTAATTTTTGGTCAATGATTTCTTCGGCTTGATTAAACGTCTTTTGGTTTGCCAGTTCCTTAGCCATTAATTCTTTTCGTCCCTGTTTGTACCAATAATAGAGCGGATGATTTTCCTGAATGTCGTAGGACAAGTGCACCGCATATAAAACAAATCCGCCTTGAGTGGAGATAACAGGATGGCCCGTCAGCAACTGATTGCGATGCGCCCACAATCCCAGTGCGGAAAATATGATCATAAGAATAGCAAGCCATTGCCACGTCTTGTGTCCTTTTTTATGGATGAGTGTTAGGCTACAGAGCCCGAGAAGAAGCAGTAGGACAAAGATAAAGAGATTGGTCCGCGTCAGGCAGGTCCAAATTCCCCAGAAACAGATCATGACAAAATGCCATGAGCGTGAGCCGTCCGCGATATAAGCTCTGAGCGCATGATAGGTAAATCCGGTCAGAAAAAGGGCTGCGGGCACATCCGCGCCCAATCCCCATCGGGTGAAATACAGGGGACTGAAGACTAATAATATTGCGTATATGTTTCGGCTGATTTTTGATTTTAAAAAGATGTGGCCAATGGCAAAACCATACAAACAGATTCCAATATAAAAGATAAAATTCAGAATCAGACCGATCCAGGGGGAATCCCAAAAGCTGCGTAGCATGGCCAGCAGAAAAGGATACCCCGGGACGCGTGCTGTGCATAAGACGGGTAATGAAATTAACCCACCGTTAACCATGTCCTTTATGTCAAACAACGGATAATAGCGAACATCGGTGTAGATAAATTGTTTGGTATTTAATAGATTGCTGGCAAGATGCCAGAATTCGTATGTATCAGAACCTAATGCAAAAGGATTCTGAGGAAAGCTAAAGGCTAGCATTATAAGGGCTAAACATGTGGCTGCTAAGATTAGCCAGGTCATGTCGAAAAGATGCGGCTTTCCACTGCTTTGGTCTTCGCCAGGACGTGTGTTGCAAAATCCACCCTGGCCCCTAAGTCTGGCACAGCTGATTATACCTTCCCCGTGTTTGGCCGAGGAGATTCCGGATTCTTTCCTGCGCAATTTCGCGCAGAGCGCTGTCGGGAATTTTACCGTTTTTGTTAGAAAATCTCGGGTAAATAAAATTTTCCGCATAAATTGATGTGAATTATAGCATAACAAAATTCACTGGCTGAGGATTGATTCGGATAATTTGGAAGATTAGTGAATCAACAGTGCAATTTAGCGTCTTAGCAAAATGTTTGATAAGTCGTTGCTGGGCATTTAGCAATAAACTAGAATACCCTTCATGATTAACAGAATCAAAGTTGCACATATTATTACCCGGCTGGACCCCGGTGGTTCTTCAACCAATACGATTGAAACAGTAGCTCGTCTGAATAAAGAAAGATATGATTGCACGCTCATTTATGGTCGCACGCGTGACCCTGATTTAGAAATTCAAAATGCTCTTAAAGAGCGGGGAATACGATTCCTATTGATAGATTCGCTTCAGCGAAGCGTCAATCCTCTGCAGGATTTCACCTCGTTTATAAAACTCTTGTTTCACATAAAGAAAGCGGGATATCAGATAGTCCATACACACACCTCCAAAGCCGGTCTATTGGGACGATGGGCCGCCAAATGGGCTGGTGTCAAATGCATTGTGCACACCCCGCATGGGCATGTGTTTTATGGTTATTTTAATGCCTTCTGGACTCGCATTTTTATCGCCTTGGAACGATGGGCAGCCCGTTTTACGGATAAAATTATCACGCTGACCGAATTGGGTAAGAAAGAGCATGTCCAATTTAAGATTGCCGGGGCAGAGAAGTTTCTTCCTATATATAGTGGCATCGATGTAAAGGTTCTTGAAACTCACCATTGCGATGTTATGCTCAAGCGCAGAGCGCTCAATCTTCCGGGACATCACCTTGTTTTCGGTACGGTGGCGAGGCTGGAGCCTATTAAGGGAATTTCTTTTTTGGTGCAGGCCATGTCGCAGGTGGTAAGGCAGGTTCCGAACAGTCGGCTTTTGATTGTCGGAGACGGAGCGGAGCGTCCTAAGATTGAAGGGCAAATTCGTGCCTTAGGCCTTGAAAATCATGTTATTTTGGCGGGTTTTAGGCATGATGTTCCGGAACTTTTGCAGGTCATGGATGTGTTTGTTCTTCCCTCATTAAATGAGGGTATGGGGCGTGTTATTCTGGAGGCGATGGCTTTTGAAAAGCCAGTCATTGCCAGCCGTACCGGAGGTATTCCCGAGATTGTTTGTAATGGAAAAACCGGTCTATTGACCATTGCCGGCGACAGCCGATCTTTGTCTGACGCTATGCTTAAATTAGCCTTTGATGATAAGTTGAGAAAAGAGTTCGGGCGCGAAGGCAGGAAGTTTTTAAAAGATGTTTTTGCTATGGACAAAATGGTTGAAAAAATTGATCTTTTATATATGAACTTATTGAAGGGTTAGGAATGATTGTCACGATTCATCAGCCGCAGTATTTGCCATGGTTAGGTTATTTTGATAAGGCCGACCGTGCCGATACCTTCATCCTTTTGGATGATGTTCAGTTTAAAAAAAATGAGTGGCAGAATCGCAACAAGATCTGTACCTCCCAAGGCTGGCAATGGCTTACGGTTCCGGTGCTGCATGACTTTGGTCAGAAAATCAATGAAGTCAAAATCAATAATAAAGTGGACTGGAGAAAATCCCATCTTCGGGCCATTGAATTGAATTATTCGCGTGCGCCTTTTTACGATCAGTACATTGAGGTTTTTCAAACCGCTTATCAACGGTCCTGGGAATACCTGGCGCAAATCAATGTTTATTTTATTGAAAGAATCATAGAACTTCTGGGGGTAAAGACTAAAATAGTTTTATCGTCGGAATATAACGCATCGCAAAATCCGACGCAGCGTCTGATTGATTTGTGTAAACAATTTGACGCTCAGATTTATCTTTCAGGTAAAGATGGGTCCAAATATATGGATTTTAGTGAGTTTGAGGCCAGCCGCATTAAAATCCGGGTTCAGGATTTTAAGCACCCTAAATACCGGCAGCAATGGCCGGCTAAAGAAGGGGATTTTATTTCACATTTGTCGGTTATCGATCTTTTATTTAATTACGGGCCTGAGAGTTTGAAGATCATTCGCTCTACCAAAGAGAACATATGAAAATAATTATTACCGGCGGTGCCGGCATGATCGGTTCGCATTGCGCTGAACATTTTGCGGGAAAGAAACATGACGTTGTTGTTATTGATAATCTTCTTCGGTCTTCAATCTTCGGTTCCCAGGAAAAAAGCGTTGAATACAATTGGCAATATTTAAAGAGCGTGCCGCGGGTCAAGCTGCTTAAAAAGGACATCCGGGATCGGGAAGAAATGCTGCGGATATTCCGGCGAGAAATGCCGGACTTGGTCATTCACACGGCGGGGCAGCCTGGTGTTAAATATTCTTTGGAAAACCCCTTTGTGGATTATGAAATCAATTCAACGGGCACGATTAATGTCCTGGAGTCTTTGCGAAGTGCCAATAAGAAAGGGATGTTCATCTATACCTCAACAAATAAAGTCTATGGCGATAATGTGAATACCGTCCCTATCGTTGAGAAGAAGAAACGTTATGAATTTAAAAGTGTCAAAGGGATCAATGAACGGTTTAGCATTGATTTAACCGGACACACTCCGTACGGAGTTTCCAAATTAAGCGGCGATTTATACGTCCAGGATTACGCCAATATCTTTAATATCAAAAGTGCGGTCTTTCGAATGAGCT
>JAEUSC010000107.1 GCA_016789035.1 Candidatus Omnitrophota bacterium | reverse complement strand
TCAGACACCACATGAAAATTGGTTGCAATGTGGCCTTCCTTGGTAAATTGAAACCCGGAACCGATGGCCGACTTTTTTCCACTTGATAAATTGATGATCCGTATTTGGTACACGGCTCTTTGGTGTTTTTTATACAATCTCTGAGCCTCGTCCGTCACTGCAGTCACGCCTTGCTTCTTAACCGAAGACAGACTTGCGATAATGGATAAAAGATCCACCATTTCCTGTGACTGCCCAGCAACCGTAGCCGCTTGCTGCGAGTAGCCCAAAACCGGATGGGTCGCCATTAAAAGGAAGACGACAATGCCGTTAATTTTGCGGGATTGAAATAACTTCATAATCAGTGATTAAATTTTTGACCGCAAATCCTCAGGGAGTTCCTGCGGTTTGAAATCGAGACTCAAACAAACCAGGGCAACTTCAGCGTGGACCAAAAGTTGACCGGTTTCCTTATTATGAATGGTCTGATCAAAAATCAATTGAGCGGCCGTCATTTTAAGAACTTTGGCGTCACAAATTATTCGATCGCCATAACGAGCCGGTGCTTTATAAGTAATCGTACATTTTCGGACCGCAAACAAATACCCCCGGTCATTTAACGCCTTGACGGTAAGGCCGGTCGAATCCAAAAGCTCGGTCCGTGATTCTTCCAGAAAAGACAAATAGCGGCCGTAATACACAACTCCGCCGGCATCCGTATCATGATAATAAATTCGCTTTTCCATATCGGTCCCCTCGGATCATAGTGCACTTGCGTGCGATTATATCACAGCCAAATTCATGGCTGGCGATTCCTGATGTTATTTTTCCAAAATCTTTATTTGAACAGATGATCCTAAATCTTTGGAAATCTCTTGAGCAAGCAAAACAAATTTTTCAAGGCTCAATTGTTCTGCCCGCGCTTGAATGTTTAACCCCATTGCGTTTAAAATGATCTCCAACCGAGCTTTGGAAATTATAACTGACAGAGCATTGAGTAATGTTTTGCGTCTCTGATTGAATCCTTGACGGATCACCTGAAACAAAAACTGCTCATCCCGGCTCGGATATTCCGGCACCTGACGGATATTTATTCTTAAGAATCCGGAATCAACCTTGGGTCGAGGCTTAAAACAAGTGCTTTTAATAAGAAACAGGGGCTGAACTCGGGCATAATATTGAACAAAACAGCTTAAGGACCCATATTCCTTGGTTCCCGGATGAGCTCCTAAACGCTGCGCAAACTCTCTTTGGACGGTCAGGTAAAAATTTGTAACATGCTTTCTTTGTTCAATGACCTTTGTCAGAATCGGTGTGGAAATATAGTACGGTAAATTTCCGATCAATTTAATCGGGCCAGTTTTCGAAACGATGGATGCCAAATCAAGCTCAAGAAAATCACCTTCTATAATCTTAACGTTCGATCCAGCCAACTCTTTGGTGAGGGAGGCCGCGAGCGCTTTATCTTTTTCGATCGCTATCAATGTTTTGACTCTGTTCTTAAGATGACGGGTCAACGCACCTGTACCCGGACCTATCTCAATAATCGTTTCTTCTTTTGACAATTGACACGACTCAATGATCCGCTCGATGATATGGGGATCAATTAAGAAATTCTGCCCCAAATACTTCTTTGCCCGATGTATTTTCGAATCTTGGGACGGATAATGAAAGGGTTTAAACTTCATGAAGACAACGACGCCGCTAGCTTAATCGCATGATACATAGACGAAGCATCAGCTTTATCATGACCAGCGATGTCAAAGGCCGTTCCATGGGCTGGAGATGTACGAACAAAAGGAAGGCCGGTGGTTAAATTTACAACTTTCTCAAAATAGAGAGTCTTAATGGCAATGAGCCCCTGATCATGAAACATACTGATAAAGACATCAAAATTCTTACGTTGATATGGTGTAAATGCCGTGTCTGCTGACATGGGCCCGGTAACATTCACGCCACGTTTGCGCGCATCCTTAATAGCTGGAATAATTTTAGTAATTTCGTCACGGCCAATCTTCCCACCCTCCCCCGCATGCGGATTTAACCCACAAACGGCAACGACCGGACGTTTGATACCAAAATATTTTCGCAATGATTCATCCGCCAAGACAATACTATCGCAAACCATTTTACGAGTTAGAAAATCCGCGACCCTTGCTAAAGGCACATGACGGGTGACAATAACTGTCTTAAACTCATCGGTCACAAACATCATGTCATAGTTTCTAACTTTAAACTGCTGCGCATAAAACTCTGTATGACCGATGAACTGCGGGTCAACCGCCTGTATACCTTCCTTAGAAACCGGCGCGGTTACCACAGCATCGACCTTCCTGCTTTTTAAAAACGCTACTGAAGTCTTAAGAAATTCGTAAGAAAGTTTTGCGCTATGCCTTGTGGGTTT
>JAEUSC010000016.1 GCA_016789035.1 Candidatus Omnitrophota bacterium | reverse complement strand
GAATTAGCGGTAATGAAATTAGATGTGTTAGATGATCTTAAAGAAATAAAAATTTGTACATCTTATACGTTCAAAGGAAAAGAGATCCGCGATTTTCCTCATGATTACGAAATCGTCAGTTGTGCTAAGCCGGTTTATAAGTCTTTTCCAGGTTGGCAGGCATCCACCAGAGGCATTCGAAGTTTTCAAAAGTTGCCGGTCAATGCGCAAAAGTATATAAACAGTCTACAAGACATCCTTAAGGTCAAAATTAAATATGTTTCGATTGGTTCGAAGCGTGATGAAATTATTGTTAGATAATAAGTTATGAAGTTTGCCGTCTAAATCTTGACTTTAAAAAAGACCTATGTTACTGTGGTGCCTGTAAAAGGAGAATTTATGCGACGCAAAATGAGTTTGTGTGTTTCCTATCTTTTGATTGTTGTGCTTTCCCTCAGTTTATCGGGATGTACATTTATCTTCCAAAAAGGCCGCCGCAATGATGCTTCCGATCAAATCTCCAAATTGCAAAATGATCTCGATGAACTGCAGCGTGCGAAAAAGGAGTTGGAAGACAGGTTAAAAAATGAAATTGCTGATAAGGAAGTTTCTGTCGAGCGAGTTCAAAAAGGGTTGGTCATTACCTTTGTTGCCGAGGTGCTTTTTGATTCTGGAAAGGCCGAATTGCGAAAGGAATCCTACTCTAAACTTGATAAAATTGTTAGCGTCATAAACGAAGTTGTGCCTGACTTGAATATCGGGATTGAAGGACATACGGATAATGAGCCCATCAAGAAATCCGGTTGGAAGTCTAATTGGGAGCTGTCTTCTCATCGTGCTTTGAGCGTTCTTCATTATTTAAGTGAGCACAGTGTCTCTCCAGAGCGTTTAGCAGCGACTGGCTATGGGGAATATCATCCTGTGGATGCCAATGACACCAAAGAAGGACGTCAGAAAAATCGCAGGGTGGAAATCGTCATTCTTCCCAAGATTGACAAGGAAAAAGGAAAAGAAGTAGCTCCCTAATTAAATAATTTTTAGCCTTCGAGTCAGGTGTGAATAAAGTAATCCCTGTTATTTTATTTATAGTTTCGGTTGCGGCGCTTACTGCGGTTGTAATTTATTACAAGCAGCAGGTGACCCAAATTTCAAAAACGCTCGAATCTGAACGATACAGTCGTTTAGTCGCCGAAGAAAAAGTCATTAACAGTGTCTCTAAGATTACTCAGTTGCAAAATGATTTGAAGGACAATGAAAATAAACTGACCAAAATTCAGGATATTTTAAAAGAGCAAAAAAGTATCAATAAAGAGCTCGAAGGACAGTATCAAAAATTAACAAAATCAAAATCGCAGCTGGAGGAGCAGATCCAGGTGTTAGTCAACCAGCAGGCTGTTGCCGCGGCAGCAGATCAGGCTGTCAGAGAGGCAGCTGAGCAAAAGGCGGTTGATCCAGTCGGTAATGAAGTTGTTATGCCTACACAGTAGAGTATTTTTAGTTTGGTATCATGGATGTAAATTTGTTTTTGTAATTTTGGGGGATTTATGGTCCCCCATTTTAGTTTAGTGTGAGTTATGGAAGAAAAACGAATTCCTCAGCATGTTGCAATTATTTTAGATGGTAATGGACGTTGGGCAAAGAGCCGAAGACTGCCGCGCACCCAGGGACATTTGGAAGGCGTTAAGCGTGTGGATGAGGCGGTTGAAACCTGTATAAAATTGGGAATTAAAGTTTTGACCATTTATGTGTTTTCGACCGAAAACTGGAACCGGCCGAAAAATGAGGTGAGCATGCTGATTCACACGCTTGTTGCAGTCTTAAACCGTAAGGTTAAGAAAATGCATGAGGATGGCGTGCGTTTGCAGTTTATTGGTCGGCGGCAGGGAATTCCCGATCAAGTCTCCAAAGGATTTGAAGAGGCGGCGCAGTTAACAAAAAATAATACGCGGTTAACTGTTAATGTGGCCTTTAATTATGGCGGCAGGACGGAAATTCTAGACGGCATTAGCAAGGTCATTGCTGATGTGCAGTCGGGTCAATTAAAGCCAGAGAGTTTGACCGAAGAGGTTTTTGGACAGTATCTGTATACCAAAGGTTTGCCTGATCCAGACTTGCTGATTCGCACCTCAGGTGAAAAAAGAATTAGCAACTTTCTATTATGGCAATTGTCCTACGCAGAATTTTATTTTACTGATAAGTATTGGCCAGACTTTGATGAAACAGAGTTTAGAAAGGCTGTTGAAGATTTTCAAAATCGTGAACGCCGGTTCGGCGGATTAACCC
>JAEUSC010000004.1 GCA_016789035.1 Candidatus Omnitrophota bacterium | reverse complement strand
TTTATCGGTAAAAGCGATATCGATGAGCAGCTGGTTCCGGCCATCAGGAAGTGTTTTGAAGCCGGTAGGAATGCAAAGAGCGCAAAAGCTCAGAGAGGTTCCTATGAACATGCAAAAAGAATTCAACACAGTCTTCGGTTCACTTGATACCTACCGCCGCCTAGTTGAGAATCTTCATGCCGGTATTTATGTGGCTGATGCCCAAGGCCGCATCGTTTATGTAAATCACGCCTTCGTATATATTCTTGGTTATGCAAGCAAAGACGATCTCATTGGCCATAGTCTTGCGGATCAGTTGTATCTCCATCCAGAAGACCGCAGGAAATTTCTTCACGATATTGAAAGGGTTGGTTTCGTAAAAAACTATGAAATCGACAATAAACGTAAAGACGGGAGCACCGTCCATCTTTCGGTGACCAGCAATGTCATTTACGATGAACACAATGCTGTTGCTGGCATTGAAGGCGTTGTTTATGACATTAGTGATCATAAGAAGATTCAGAGCCGTCTTTCCACTCTTGAAAAGGCCGTTGAACAAACTGCGGATCACGTCATGATTACAGACAAAGAAGGCATGATTCAATACGTAAACCTGGCTTTTGAGATTACCACGGGATACACGGCTTGTGATGTTATTGGTCAGACGCCACGGATCCTTCAGTCGGGAAAACAAGGAAAAGGTTATTATCAAAAATTGTGGGAAACTCTCTTATCGGGCGAGACGTTCTATGGTCAGACTGTAAATAAGAAAAAGAACGGCGAGCTTTTTGTTGCCGATCAAACCATTTCGCCTGTTATCACCGCCGGAAAAATTAGTCATTTTGTTTCAGTATGGAAAAATATAACCGAGAAGGTCCGGATCGAAGAATCTTTAAAGACCGAAAAAAAGAAGCTGGAAGAAATTATCGGTTTTGATGAGAAAATCTGCGCGATTCGAAAGTCAGAACGGCTCATGGATTTTGTTGTATCAAAGGCTATTCGTATTCTCGAGGCCCGTAAGTGTTCGATCATGTTTGTCGACAGCGAACGCCAAGAGTTATATCTGAAGGCAGCCACCGGATTTGATGACCATATGCAGGAAAGAATCAAGATTAAAGATTCGTTGGCTGCAAAGGTTATTGAAGACGGCCAGCCGGTTTTGGTTAAAAGCGTTTCTCCACAGCATCATCCTGTTTGGGAGGAGGCTTTTCGAGCATATTCCTTTATGATTGCGCCAATCAAGCGAGACGGAAACATTGTTGGGGTCATTACCGTTGCCGACAAGTGTAATGCTGATAATGCCATTGGTTCGTTTGATGCAACGGATCTTAAGATGTTGTGTGATATTGCTCGCGAGGTTGCGGTAGCCCTGGAAAATGTGCGATTCTACAAACAGCTGCAATTTCTAACGGTCACAGATCCTTTAACGAACATTTACAATTTCCGTCACTTCTCGAGTGGTCTTGATCAGGAGATAAAACGTTTAAAGCGGATTCCGGGTGACTTGGCGCTCATGATGATCGATGTGGATGACTTTAAATCCTACAATGATCAGTTCGGGCATGTGGCAGGTGATGTTTTACTAAAGCAACTGGTTAAGATCATCGCCGGTAATTTAAGAGAGATGGATATGCTTTGCCGATATGCAGGCGACGAATTTGCTGTCATCCTGCCGGGAACCCAAAAATCCGGAGGTTTAATTCTGGCGGAACGCATCAGACGATCCATTGCAAATGGCAGATTTAAGAAGTCCATGAGTGTGTCAATCGGGCTGGTGCAGTACAAACCATCAATGACGCGGCATGAGCTGACTGTTAAAGCCGACCGGGCGTTATATAGGGCTAAAAAAGAAGGCAAAGACAAAGTATGTCTTGCTGATCAATAAAGAAATGATGCAATGAATCATTGAGTCTGAGGCGCGACAGTTTATTAAGAAGGAAGATGCGGACCGGACGGAATATTTAAAAAAATATTTTGGTAAGGATATCGCGGATCCGCTGCTTTATGACATGGTTCTAAATACCGACAGGATTTATTACGATGATACGGCGGTATTAATCGGCCGATTGGTCATTTCCAGAATGAACGGCGAGAAATAATTTAGGGCTTGATAAAGTTCAACATTAAAGGGAGGCGGTTATGACGACTCTAAAAGCTAAAAGTAAAACCATTGTTCATGAAACACGGGAAGATTGCAAGACGCAGGATCATCACTTTGTAAACAATAAGAGTCTAATTAAGGAAATTGAAAAGAAAGCCTACGAACTCTATGAAAGCCGTGGTTCCGTTCCCGGTTTTGAGCTCGATGACTGGCTGGAGGCGGAAAGGATTGTTGCTGCTGAAGAAGAAAAGTAACCACCGTAATGTTTATGAAAGACTGAACTGTCCGGTGTTTTATGAGTGCCGGACGGAGATGTAGACTTTTGTTGCGCCCTGTTTGTTGAGGTATTGATATCCTTTGTATTCACTCCTTCATTGTTTCTATTCTGGCCGATCATCCATAAATGACAGAAGATTAATGCTAAATTCACAGGCTCTTAATCTGGGCTTTGCTATCATCTTTTTACTTTAGTTATTTATTAACCGGAAGGGAGATGGTGGTTATGAAAAAAGCACTCAATGTTCTTCTTATTGCAGGTTTGTCGCTGTCGTTGGCTGGATGTGCCACCGGTATGTTGGGAGGCAATTCGGGGACGCGCTTTAATGCAACCGTTCAGAAAATTTACGATGCTTCAATTGCCGAACTACAGGATGAAAATATGCCTGTCGTCAGCAAAACTCTGACTAAAGACAAAGCCGTCATAACCTCGGAGTATCCCAACGGCACTTCAGTGCATATTGTCGCCAATGCGACAAGTCTTCAATACAGTGAAGTTCGTGTGCGTGTCGGTTCCCTCGGAGATGATTATCGAGCTTATGATTTGATGAAGAAAATTGAAGCCCGGATAAAATAGGCTTCCATTTACTGTTATGACGGAACTCGATGAGTTGCGCACGATCCTAGCCAATGAGCGGACGCTTCTGGCGTACATTCGAACAGCCCTTGCTTCGTTAGTTTTCGGCATGGCGGCAATCAAATTCTTTCCTGACGCTGTGCCGATTCTATTTTTAGGATGGTTTGCAATGGCGGGCGGGTTGATTTTGCTAATAGGAGGGATTAGTCACTTTCGCAAAGTGTCAGAATTGATCCGTTAAAATACACATTTTTCCCTTTTCGCAAACTTCCGTCAACCAACGGGTGTTCAATGATATAATGCCCCGTGCTTATCCAATTGATTATCTTTAGTCTTGCCGCTGTTATTTTTGTACCCATTTTTACCCGCCTTGGTCTGGGGCCTATTTTGGCCTATCTGTTTTCCGGCGTATTAGTTGGCCCTCACGTTTTAGGTCTCATCAAAGATCCTGTTGCTATTCTGCATTTCTCCGAGTTAGGAGTGGTTTTTCTCTTGTTTATTATTGGTCTGGAATTGGCACCCGCCAAATTATGGACTATGCGCCATGCCATTTTTGGATACGGACTGTTGCAGGTTTTATTGACAGGCTTTTTACTGATGGGCCTTGGTCGGTTATTGGGATTGAATGTGCCGGCGGCATTTGCCGCCGGATTCGGTCTTGCCATGTCGTCCACGGCATTTGCCGCCCAATTAATGGAAGCCAATCGCCAGTTAAATACACGGCATGGGCAGGGGGCGTTTGCAATCCTGATGTTTCAGGATATTGCGGTGGTTCCTATTTTGGCGCTGATGTCACTGGACACAGGTAATTCATTTACACTTTTAGGTTTTGTGAATGTGCTGGCGGTTTTGACCGGTGTGGTTATCGTCGGAAATTATCTCATGCGTCCGGTCTTTCGTTTGGTCGCAGACACCAAGATCCAAGAAGTTTTTATTGCGATGTCCCTTATTATCGTCTTGGGAACGGCCTTATTATTTGAAGCCATCGGACTTTCCATGGGCATGGGTGCATTTATGGCCGGTATACTTTTGACCAATTCTGAATATCGTCATGAATTGGTGGCCAGTCTGGGGCCGTTTAAAGGATTACTACTCGGGTTATTTTTTATTGCGGTGGGGATGTCGCTGGATTTAAATGTGATTGCGTCTAAGCCTTGGGTTGTGCTGCTGGTGACCGCTGGTTTTATGTTCTTAAAGGGTCTGATTGTATTTGCCTTGGGTCGACTGTTTCGGTATGACCGGGAATCCGCCAGAAATATTGCCTTCACCATTCCTCAGGGCGGGGAATTTGCTTTTGTTCTTTTTAGTGTGGCGTTGACTAAGAAGTTTTTTATTCCGCAGACTGCGGCCATTCTTAATGCCGCCATTACGATCAGCATGGGACTCACTCCGCTGGTTTTTGCTTTTAACCAGCGATATTTGCGCAAATCTTCTGAGATCTCCGAACGTCCTTACGATGTGATTGATGAGAGTGCGCCCGAGGTCATCATTGCGGGGTTCGGCCGTTTTGGTCAGATCGTTGCCCGTCTTTTAAAATCGGATGAAATCGGATATGTCATTCTCGATAATGATGCTGGTCAGGTTGATGTGGCGCGACGTTTCGGCAGCAAGGTGTATTACGGTGATGCCAGCCGGATGGATATCCTGGAATCCGCGGGTACGGCCAAGGCCAAGCATTTTGTTTTGGCTGTTGATGATGTTCAAAAATCCCTGGAAATCGCCCAGAATGTGAAACGGCATTTTCCGAATGTGGAGATCATTGCCCGGGCCCGTAACCGGCAGCACGCGCTTTCGTTGATGGAGCTGGGTATCGAAAGCATTCATCGCGAGACATATTTGTCGAGCCTGGAGGCGGCCAAGGAAGTTCTGATCAAGAAAGGTGCCAATCCCCAGCACATCAAGCGGCGGATCGATCTTTTTCGTCTGCATGATGAGAAAATCCTCAAAGAACAGTTTCTTCATCGAAACGATGAGAAAAAGTTTGTCAGTTATACGACTCAGGCCAATGCCGAGCTCGAACAGATTCTAAAAGCGGACCGCGAAAATCCTTCTTCGTGATTTCAAGAAAGCATGAGGTAACAATGAGAAGAATAAAAATTCTTTCGTGTTTAATTTTAATGGCGCTATTTAACTGTCCCATTAGCTGGGCGACCGTGAGTCGCGTCGTTTTGATCAGTTTCGACGGTCTGAGGCCGGATGTTATCAGCACCTTTAAGGAGAAACTCCCCCATTTTTACCAGCTCATCAAAGAGGGGGCAACCACATTAAACGCGCGCACTGACGCGGATTTTACGGTGACCATTCCTAATCATACCTGTATGCTCACCGGCCGCGGAGTCGTGGGAGCGGCAGGCCACAATGTCATTCTCAATAAGGACACCTCTCAATCCATTCACGAGCTTAAGGGGGCTTATGTCAAAAGCGTTTTCGATGTCGTGCGCGATCAGAAGCTTTCCTCAGCCATGTATGCTTCGAAAACGAAATTTCGGATTTTTGCCGATTCCTTCCCGATTGATGATGTCCATCTGACGGATCATAATGATGCTCAAACAATGGAATCTCTCCGGGATCTTTTTAAAGGAGACCGGCTTCCTGCATTTTTGTTCATCCATTTCTCCGGCGCTGACAACGCGGGGCATAAAGATGGTTGGAATGTGGATGGTCAATCCAGTTATATGCGGGCTGTGTTTTTATTGGATGACTATTTAGGACAAATTATGACGGCTGTCCGTAATCTTAATGAGCAGGGAAAGGCAACGGTGCTGATTGTCACCAGCGACCACGGTGGGACCCAGAGGCACCATGCCGCTTTTCAAAATCGAAAAAATTATACGATTCCCTTTCTAGTATGGGGGGCTCAAGTGGCCCGTGGAAAAGATTTGTATGAGCTTAATAAGACCGGGCGGGCCAATCCCGGACGGGCGTGGATTCCTTACAGCGAACCCGTGCAACCTATCCGAAACGGCGAGGCCGCTAATCTTGCTCTCAGGCTGCTGGGTCTTTCCTGTGTTCCGCAATCGACTGTCGGCTGTTCTCCCACCTTGATTGTTGAGGATCAGTCGCAAGGTCAGAAGTAGCTCTAAGATCACTAGCCGCTTGATTATGTACTCTACAGATGTGGCCGATTTTTAAAGACCTGTGCTAAGCGATGTTAATTCTAAATTCATAACCTCTTAATGTTTGCTCTGTTATCCTCCTTCTATGAATCCTACAATCGTGATCATTGGAGGAGGTTTTGCCGGCGTTCGTTTAGCACGCGATCTCAAGGGCCAAGTGGATGTGCTTCTTGTCGACCAGAACAATTATCACACCTTTCAGCCATTACTCTACCAAGTGGCGACATCCGCGTTGGAGTCTGATTCTATTGTCTATCCCTTCCGTGAAATATTCCATAATCGTCCCAATGTTCGCTTTCGTTTAGCGCAAGTGCTACAGATCGTTCCCGAGGCCAATCGCATTACAACGTCCATCGGGGAGATTGACTATGATTATCTTGTTCTGGCCGCGGGTTCAAAGACCAATTACTTCGGTGATAAAGATTTCGAAGCTCACACGCATCCCATGAAATCCGTTCCTGAAGCCGGTCAACTGCGTAATATTATCCTTGAAAATATGGAAAGAGCCCTGGGAATGGATTGGTACAAACGCAGTGCGGTCATGAATATTGTTGTTGTAGGAGGAGGGCCCACGGGCGTGGAAATGGCCGGTGCGCTGGCCGAGCTAAAAAACAAAATCCTTCCCAAGGATTACCCAGAACTGGATTTTCAGCTGATGCAAATCCATGTGGTGGACATGGCAGATCGTCTTTTAAACACAATGGCGGTTGAATCTTCGAACTATGCCGCACGATTTCTTAGAAAGAACGGCATTCACTTGTCTTTGGCTGCGCGTGTGGTTTCCTATGACGGTCAGTCCCTGATGTTATCCAATGGTCAGCAGATTTTAACCCAGACGGTGATTTGGGCGGCGGGAGTGACCGCCACGGTGATTCCCGGGATCAATCCGCAATCGGTTCTACCGTCGGGCCGCTTGAAGGTCAATGCTTTTAACCAGCTCGAGGGGTATGAAAATATTTTTGCGCTGGGTGATATGGCCGGCATGATAACAGATCAGACCCCTAAGGGGCATCCGATGCTGGCGCCTATTGCCATTCAACAGGCTAAACACTTGGCTCAGAATATCCAGCGTCTTTTAAAGAAAAAGCCTTTGGTTCCGTTCGTTTACAAAGATCCTGGTGTCATGGCCACCATTGGGCGTAACCATGCGGTAGCTGAACTCAAGTTTATCAGGCTTCACGGGACGCTGGCTTGGTTGGCCTGGCTTTTTGTTCATTTGATGAGCCTTGTCGGTTTTCGTAACCGGGCAATTGTGTTTTTCAACTGGATGTGGAGCTATGTGACCTACAACCGAAGTCTTCGTTTAATCCTCAAGCCTCTTTCCAAATAACTGCAAATTTCTCTCGCCCGTTAAAAGTTAAATGGCTTTAACGTCCTTTTCACTCTCTTTTAATCCTGCCGGTGGTATAAAAAAATTCCCGCCATATTCTTGCGGATGGCAACGCGTTTGTAATGGCGGCTGAAAAGGAGACGCATATGCGATCAATTTGGTCAGGATCCATTAATTTCGGACTGGTAAATATTCCCGTCAAGCTTTACACGGCCGTTAAAGACAATCATTTGCACCTGAACTATCTTCGCCGTCAGGATTTGTGCCCTATCGGGTATAAAAAAGTCTGCCGTCAGACCGGCGAGGAAGTCCCGAAAGAAGATATCGTTCGCGGCTACCAATATGAAAAGGGCGACTATGTAGTTCTAAGTGACAATGATTTCGCCAGTGCTGATATTGAAAAGACATACTCCATTACCGTCGAAGATTTTGTCCTGGAAAAGGAGATCGATCTGAAATATGCGGAAAAGCCGTATTATCTGGAACCGGAGAAATCCGGTATGAAGGTCTATGCTTTGTTTCGGGAGACGTTGATCGAATCTAAAATGGTCGGCATCGGAAAATTTGTTCTTAAAGAACGGGAACATTTAGTCATGCTCAAGTCCCAGGGCAGCGTGATTCTTCTCGAACTTTTGCGTTACCATGACGAAATTCTGGACATCTCGGAACTGCATCTTCCTGAAAAAACAAAAATTCCTAAAAACCAAATTGACCTGGCTTTGGAATTGATCGAAAAATTATCAGGTCCATTTGATCCGAATAAATACAGCGACACCTACACGGATAAACTCAAACAAATCGTGAATGCCAAAAAGAAAGGCAAGCGCACAGCCGTCAAGGGGGCGAAAGTTCGCCGCACCACCGTGGTGCCTGACATTGTCTCTCGTCTCAAGGAAAGCCTGGCGCTTTCGCATCGTTAAGGTGGTGTATGTCTCTGAAAGACTACCGACGAAAACGGAATTTCAAGAAGACCTCCGAGCCTTCAAAGAAAGGCCGACAGACAAATGGCGTGTTGCATTTTGTCGTGCAAAAGCATGATGCCTCTCATTTGCACTATGACTTTCGTCTGGAAAATCGTGGGGTTCTCAAAAGTTGGGCCGTGCCCAAGGTGATTGCGCAAACGCCTGAGATTCGCCGGTTGGCTGTTGAGGTTGAAGACCATCCTTTAGAGTACAGGCACTTTCATGGCACCATTCCCAAAGGCAATTATGGCGCCGGTACCGTTGAGATTTGGGATCAAGGGCGATACTACGTCGACCAAACTCTGGACCGGGAAGGGAATGAACGAAAGATATCGGAGGGACTGAATAAAGGGCATTTGAAATTTTATTTGGACGGTCAGCGCCTGCAGGGTCTTTATGCCTTGATCAAGATCCGTCCGAGTAAAGGGAAAAACAATCAGTGGCTTCTGATTAAGAAAAAAGAACAGGGGGCCAGTGATATGGAACAATTGCCTGTGGCACCCATGCCGGCTTTGGTCAAACCAATGCTGGCAACATTAACAACAGAACCCTTTGACCGTCCGCAATGGCTGTTTGAGGTCAAATGGGACGGTTATAGAATTATCGCCGAGATTAAAAACCATCACGTGCGGTTGTACACACGTAACGCCAAGGATTATACGGACAAATTTCCACAGATCGCCCAGGCCTTAGCGTCCCTGCCCGATGCGGTGCTTGACGGTGAAGTTGTGGCTGTCAACGAGAAGGGGGTCAGTGAATTTCAGCGTCTGCAGAATTATCTGCGCCATCAGGAAGGCGATCTTGTTTATTATGTGTTTGATATTGTCTATTTCAATCAGCATGATCTTCATCGTCTGCCGTTGATTCAGCGCAAAAAAATTCTGCAGCAGGCCCTTATGCCGTCTTCATTGGTTCGATTCAGTGATTATGTTCAAGAACGCGGGAAAGATTTCTTTGTGGCTGCTCAGAAAAATGCGCTCGAAGGAATTATTGCTAAAAACATGCAAAGTCCTTATCAGTACGCGAGCCGGAGTCGTGATTGGCTCAAGGTCAAGGCGGTTAAGCAGCAGGAAGCTGTCATTGTCGGATTCACAGCCCCCCGGGGCGGACGTAAATTCTTTGGAGCGCTGGTCTTGGGGCTCTATAAAAATAGCAAGTTGGTGTATGTGGGACACGCGGGCGGTGGTTTTGACTATGAGCTTCTGAAGGTTATTTATGTCCGGCTCAAGTCTTTGATCAGTACTCATTGCCCTTTTGAAACCGTTCCTAAAACAAATGCACCGGTCACTTGGGTCAAGCCGCAATTGCTTTGTGAGGTCAAATTCCAGGAATGGACCAACGATGGTCATATGCGTCAGCCCATTTTTTTAGGAATGCGAGACGATAAG